>CBIHMN010000127.1:0-6368 GCA_966211005.1 uncultured Arenimonas sp. | reverse complement strand
ACCCGCGAAGACGATCTCGCGGAAGCCAGCATCCGGCCGAAGCGGCTCGACGACTACCTCGGCCAGCAGCCGGTGCGCGAGCAGCTGAAGATCGCGATCGAAGCCGCGAAGGGCCGCGGCGAGGCGATGGACCACGTGCTGATCTTCGGGCCGCCGGGCCTCGGCAAGACCACGCTCAGCCATGTCATCGCCAACGAACTCGGCGTCAACCTGCGCACCACCTCGGGCCCGGTGATCGAGCGCGCCGGCGACCTCGCCGCGCTGCTGACCAACCTGCAGCCGCACGACGTGCTGTTCGTCGACGAGATCCACCGCCTGAGCCCGATCGTCGAGGAAGTGCTGTACCCGGCGATGGAAGACTTCCAGATCGACATCATGATCGGCGAGGGCCCGGCCGCGCGCTCGATCAAGCTCGACCTGCCGCCGTTCACGCTGATCGGCGCGACCACCCGCGCGGGTCTGCTCACCGCGCCGCTGCGCGACCGTTTCGGCATCGTGCAGCGGCTCGAGTTCTACACGCCCGAGGAGCTGACGAAGATCGTGCGCCGCAGCGCGCAGATCCTCGGCATCGAATGCGCGCCCGACGGCGCCGGCGAGATCGCGCGCCGCGCGCGCGGCACGCCGCGCATCGCCAACCGGCTGCTGCGCCGCGTGCGCGACTTCGCGCAGGTGCGCGCCGGCGGGCAGATCACGCGCGAGGTCGCCGACGCGGCGATGGCGATGCTCAAGGTCGATGCCGAAGGCTTCGACCCGCTCGACCGCCGGCTGCTGCGCACGATCATCGAGAACTTCGATGGCGGCCCGGTCGGCGTCGAATCGCTGGCGGCGACGCTCAGCGAGGAGCGCGGCACGCTGGAGGACGTGATCGAGCCGTACCTGATCCAGCAGGGCTACCTGATCCGCACCGCCCGCGGCCGGATGGCGACCGCGAAGGCCTACACGCATCTCGGGCTCAAAACACCCGGAAACCGGCCCGATCGCGACCTTTTCGACGCATGATCGCCGTTCCGTTCAGCTTCCCGATAAGGGTGTACTGGGAGGATACCGACGCCGGCGGAGTCGTTTACCACGGCAGTTACGTGCGATTCCTCGAGCGCGCCCGCACCGAATGGCTGCGCGCCCAGGGAATCGGGCAACAGGCCCTGCGTGCCGGCGAGGACGTGGTGCTGGCGATCCGCGACATGACCCTCGATTTCCGCTACCCCGCGCGTCTGGACGACGAACTGCAGGTCAGCGTGGCCATGACGGAACGCCGCACCGCGAGCCTGCGGGTGGCGCAGGAAATTTCCCGGGGCGACCGGGTGCTGGTGACCGCCACCGTGCGCGTCGCCTGCCTCGCCGCTTCGACGTTCCGCCCGCGGCCGCTGCCCGAATGGCTGGCCGCGGCCCCCCGCTGATCCACCGGAGTTCCCGATGTCCCTGCTGCCGTCCCTGATGCTCGCCGCCGTCGCCCCGGTCGAGGAACTCCCGGCGGAAGCCGCCCAGGCACTGCCGGCCGATGCCGCGGCGGCCGCGGCCGTCGATGCCGGCGGCCAGGGCATCAGCTACGTGCAGCTGCTGCTCGACGCCAGCCTGCCGGTGCAGGTGATCATGGTGCTGCTGGCGATCGGCTCGATCCTCAGCTGGGTCATCATCTTCCGCAAGAACCGTGCGTTCGCCGCCGCGAGCGACGAGGCCGACGAGTTCGAGAGCCGCTTCTGGTCGGGTGTCGACCTGACCCAGCTGTATCGCGGCGCCACCGACCGCAACCGCGTCGTCTCCGGCCTGGAGGCGATCTTCGAAGCGGGTTTCCGCGAATTCGCGCGGCTGCGGCAGAAGCGCGGCGTCGACGGGCGCACGCAGCTCGAAGGCGCGCAGCGGGCCATGCGCGCGACCTACGCGCGCGAGATCGACCGCCACGAGCACAACCTCGAGCTGCTCGCCAACATCGGTTCCACCGCGCCCTACGTGGGCCTGGTCGGCACCGTGTTCGGGATCATGGTGACCATGCACGGCCTGTCGTCGAACCAGCAGGCGTCGATCGCCGCCGTCGCGCCGGGTATTTCCGAAGCGCTGTTCGCCACCGCGATGGGCCTGTTCGTGGCGATCCCGGCGGTGTGGGCCTACAACCGCTTCGCCACCCGCGTCGAGCGGCTGAGCGTGCGCTACGAGAGTTTCGCCGAGGAGTTCTCGTCGATCCTGCAGCGCCAGTCGCACGTCGAAGAGTGATCCGCCGGAACCCCGGGTTCCGCCGCCGCGCGTTGGGAGCATCACGATGACCGCCACGATCACCCGCCACCGCAAGCGCAAGCTCAAGGCCGACATCAACGTCGTGCCCTACATCGACGTGATGCTCGTGCTGCTGATCATCTTCATGGTGACCGCGCCGCTGCTGAGCCTCGGCGTCGACGTCGAGCTGCCGCAGGCGGACGCCAAGCCGATCGAGCAGCAGAAGGAACCGGTGGTCGTCGAGGTCGACGCCGAGGGCCGCTACCGGCTGAAGCTCGATTCCGCCGACGCCGAGCCCATCGACGGCCCGGCGCTGCAGGCCAGACTCGCCGCGTTCGTGAAGCAGAACCCGGACATCCCGGTGTTCGTCGCCGGCGCGCGCGACGCCGATTACGCGACCGTGTTCGACACGATGGTGCTGCTGCAGCAGGCCGGCGTGCCGAAGGTCGGCCTGATGGGGCAGCCCGCGGGCGATGCACGCTGAAGCCTTCCCCCGACGCGGAGACGACGACGACCTGCTGATGCCGGTGCTGATGGCGCTGGCGCTGCACGCCGGCCTCGTCGCGCTGATGATCCTCGCCGGCTGGTGGCAGCCGCTGCCGAAGCAGGTGTCGGTGGCCGGGCCGGTGGTCGAGGCCGCGCTCGTGGTGAGCACCGCCGACATCGCGCAGGCGCTGGCGACGGCCGAACAGGCCCCGAAGCCGGCACCGCCGGAGCCGGTACAGGCCGAGCCGATCCCGCAGCCGCTGCCGGAGCCGATGCCGCAGGATTCGCCGGTGGAACCGCAGCCGGCGCCGCAGGAAGCGATCCCGGAGCCCGACACCGTCGACCAGGAAGCGATCGCGCGGCTCGCGCTCGAGCGCGAGCAGGCCCGCGAGCGCGAGGAGCGGGAAGCGCGGATCCAGCAGGCGCAGATCGACCTGACCGAACGCGAGCGCCAGCAGGAGGCCGAACGCCGCCAGCGCCGCCGCGAGCAGCTGGAGGCGATCCGCCGCGAGCGCGAGGAGGCCGCGCGCCAGGCCCGCATCGCCGCCGACCGGCTGCAGCAGCTCGAGGACGCCCGCGCCGCGCCGCCGCCGCAGCCGGATCCGAGCCCCGACGACACCCCCGCCGTGCGCGCCGGCAACAACGGCACCGACAGCGACCTGCTTTCGCGTTACGTGCTGGCGATGCACCAGACCGCCGACGCGTCGTGGAACCGTTCACTCGCTCCTGAAGCGACACCGTGCAAGGTGCGGTTCACGCAGATTCCGGGCGGCGAGGTGATCGACGTGCAGTTCCTGTCGTGTCCGTTCAACGGAGCGGCACGCGAATCCGTCGAGCGGGCGCTGCGGCGCGGCTCGATGCCCTACGACGGGTTCGAGTCCGTGTTCGAACGGACCGTGGATCTCACTTTCTGCCATCCCCAAGAGGCCTGCCCCTGATGAGACGTTTCCTCGCATTTCTCGCGCTTGTCCTCCTGCTGCCCACCGGACTCGCCCGCGCGCAGGGACTCGATATCGGCACCGTGGTCGGCAAGGAAGGCGCGATCCCGATCGCGATCGTGCCGATGCCCTACCTCGGCAATTCGGTCGCGCCCGACACCGACATCGCCGCGGTCATCCGCGCCGACCTCAACCGCTCGGGCCAGTTCCGCGCGCTCGCCGAGCAGGACGTCATCGAACGCCCGCAGCGCGGCAGCGAGATCAAGTTCCCGACGTGGCGCGTGCTCAAGCAGGATTTCGTCGTCGTCGGGCGCGTGCTCGACAACGCCGACGGCGGCTACCGCGTCGAGTACGAACTGTGGGACGTCGCGCGGCAGGAGCGCCTGCTGGGCCTCGCGATCGGCGGCCGCCCGCGCGGCATGCGCGACGTGTCGCACCAGATCGCCGACCAGATCTACGAAAAGATCCTCGGCGTGCGCGGCGCGTTCTGGACCTCGATCGCGTACGTCACGGCCACCGGCCTCGCGCCGGACATGCAGTACTCGCTGATGATCGCCGACTCCGACGGCTACAACCCGCAGACGGTGGTGCGTTCCAAGGAGCCGCTGTTGTCGCCGGCGTGGAGCCCGGACCGTCGCAGGATCGCCTACGTCAGCTTCGAGCGCGGCAATTCGACGATCTACATCCAGGAGATCGCCACCGGCGCGCGCGAAGTCGTCTCCAGCTTCCGCGGCATCAACGGCGCGCCGTCGTTCTCGCCCGACGGACGTCGCCTGGCGCTGACGCTGTCGCGCACCGGCAACCCGGAGATCTACGTGATGGATCTGGCGAGCAAGTCGCTCACGCAGATCACCCGTCACTACGGCATCGACACCGAAGCGGTGTGGACGCCGGACGGCGCGTCGCTGGTCTTCACCTCCGATCGCGGGGGCAAGCCGCAGCTCTACCAGGTGTCGGCCTCGGGGGGCGACGCGAGCCGCCTCACCTTCGAGGGGGACTCCAACGCGAAGGCCACTATTTCCTTTGACGGCAAGAAGATAGCGATGGCACAAGGCCGCGGAAACGTTTATCGTATTGCGGTCCTTGATCGTGGGTTCGGCGGCGCCGGCCGCTGGCAGACGCTGTCGCCGGGCAACCTCGACGAGTCGCCCAGCTTCGCCCCCAACGCCAGCATGTTGCTTTACGCCACGAAGGAAGGCCGTCGTGGCGTGCTTTATGCCGTCTCGGCCGATGGTCGGGTTCGGCAGCGTTTGGTCTTGGCCGATGGTGACGTCCGGGAGCCCGCCTGGTCACCTTACCGGCAGCGATGAGTCAGGACGGGCCCACAAAAACAACGATTCCACCCACTGCATCCGAATAAAAACCAGAGGTATACCCGATGAACACCACGTCCCGCGTGCTGATCGCCGCTTCCATCGCCCTGGCCCTGGGCGCCTGCAAATCCAAGCCCGAAGTCGTCGAGGCCCCGGTCAGCGACGGCACCCCCGTCACGACCGCGCCGGTCACCGACGGCCGCTACACCCCGGGCGACCTGGATTCCGACAGCTGCCTGCGCCAGCGCACCGTCTACTTCGACTTCGACCAGGACACGCTGCGTCCGGAGTTCCAGGCCATCATGGCGTGCCACGCCAAGTACCTGAACGACCAGCCGGGTTCGCGCGTCACGCTCGAGGGCAATGCCGACGAGCGCGGTACCCGCGAATACAACCTGGGCCTCGGCGAGCGCCGCGGCAACGCCGTTTCGGGCGCGCTGCAGGGCGCCGGCGGTTCGGCCTCGCAGATCACCGTGGTTTCGTACGGCGAAGAGCGCCCGACCTGCAACGACTCGATGGAGTCGTGCTGGTCGCGCAATCGTCGCGTCGAAATCGTCTACACCGCCCGTCAGTAAGCGATGGGACGCCTGCGCACGTTTTGCGTCGGCACCGTGGTGGCCGCCCTCGTGGCGGCCACCCCGGCCATGGCCCAGCGCCTGAGCCTGGCCGAACGCGTCACCCGCCTCGAGAACCAGGCCAACACGGTCTCGCAGGGCACGGCCCAGTCCAATCTCGACGCGCAGAACCGCATCGTGCAGCTGCAGACGGAGGTCGCCTCGCTGCGCAGCCTCGTCGAGGAGCTGCAGCACCAGATCAGGGAAATGGAGCGCACGCAGCGCCAGCAGTATCTGGACCTCGACGGCCGTATCGCGCGCCTCGCCGGTTCGGCGCCGTCGGCGTCCGCGTCCAGTCCCCCGCCCGACGTGGCGACCGAAGTGCCCGGCACCCCCGACGTGGGGTTCACCGACGCCGAGCCGGTCGACCCGGCCGACGACCCGGCGCTCGCGCCGCCCGCCGACGCCGATGCCGCCCTGGTCGCCGATCCGGCCACCGAGGAAGCCGAATACCAGGCCGCGCTCGACGCGCTGGTCGAACGTTTCGAAGCCGCCGATTCGGCGCGCATGTTCCGCCGCTTCATCGACAGCCACCCCGACAGCACGCTGGTGCCGAACGCGTGGTACTGGCTCGGCGAGAGCTACTACGTGACGCAGAACTTCGAGCTGGCGCGCGATGCGTTCGACACGCTGCTGCGCGACCATCCCGGCTCGCGCAAGGAGGCCGACGCGATGCTGAAGCTCGGCTACAGCGAAGTGGCGCTCGGCGAGGCCGGCCGCGCCGAACCGACGCTGCGCGATCTGGTCACCCGCTATCCGGGCACCGACGCGGCCGCGACGGCCGAGAGCCGCCTGCGCACGCTGGCGCT
>CBIHMN010000126.1:0-6437 GCA_966211005.1 uncultured Arenimonas sp. | reverse complement strand
GGCCATCGCGATGATCGGCACGCTGCCGGTGCGCGCGGTGACGCGGAATCCCTCCGGCACGCCGGTGACCCGATCGCCGTGGCTCATCCAGACGTCCAGCTTCGGCGGGCTGCCGGCATGGTCCTTCAGCCCGTCGAGCAGGCCGCATTCGGCGACGACCTCGACCTCGGCGTAGCCGAACTCGCGGTGGTGGCCGCCCTCGACCGCGCCGCCGAGCTGCATCGCCATCGTCTGCATGCCGTAGCAGATGCCGAGGATCGGCACGCCGGCGTCGAACACTTCCCGCGGCGCGCGCGGCGAGCCCGCCTCGGTCGTCGATTCGGGCCCGCCCGACAGGATGATGCCCTTCGCGCCCCACGCCGCGATCTCCGCCGGATCGTGGTCCCACGCCCAGATCTCGCAGTACACGCCGAGCTCGCGGATGCGGCGCGCGATCAGCTGCGTGTACTGCGCGCCGAAATCGAGGATCAGGAGTTTGTCGGTGTGGATGTCGGTGGCAGTCATGGTGCTCGCTTCGTTGAGTTCCGCCGGCACGCCGCGCGGCAGTGCCGCGCGAGCGGGCTGCCTCACCCCGCCCGGTAGTTCGGCGGTTCCTTCGTGATCTGGACGTCGTGCACATGCGCCTCGCGCGTGCCGGCGTTGGTGACGCGGACGAACTTCGGTCGCGTGCGCATCTGCTCGATGTCGGCGCAACCGACGTAGCCCATCGACGCGCGGACGCCGCCGGCGAGCTGGTGGACGATGCCGCGCACGGAACCGCGGTACGGCACGCGCCCCTCGATGCCTTCGGGCACGAGCTTGTCGGCGTCGGAGGCGTCCTGGAAATACCGGTCCTTGCTGCCCTGCTCCATCGCGCCGAGCGAACCCATGCCGCGGTAGCTCTTGTAGCTGCGGCCCTGGAACAGCTCGGTCTCGCCGGGGCTTTCCTCGGTGCCGGCGAACAGGCCGCCGATCATGATGGAGCTGGCGCCCGCGACGAGCGCCTTGGCGATGTCGCCCGAGTACCGGATGCCACCGTCGGCGATCAGCGGGATGCGGCCCTTCAGCGCCTCGGCGACCATGCCGACCGCGGTGATCTGCGGCACGCCGACACCGGCGACGATCCGCGTCGTGCAGATCGAACCCGGACCGACACCCACTTTCACCGCGTCGGCGCCGGCATCCATCAGCGCGAGCGCCGCGTCGCCGGTGACGATGTTGCCGCCGATCACCTGCAGCTGCGGGAAGTTCTTCTTGACCCAGGCGACGCGGTCGATGACGCCCTGCGAATGCCCGTGCGCGGTATCGACGACGACGACGTCGACCCCGGCCGCCGCGAGACGCGCGATGCGGTCCTCGGTATCGCCGCCGACGCCGACCGCGGCGCCGACCAGCAGCTGCTCGTCGGCGTCCTTGGCCGCGAACGGGTTGTCGCGCGCCTTCTGGATGTCCTTGACGGTGATCAGGCCGCGCAGCGCGAACGCGTCGTCGACCACCAGCACCTTCTCGATGCGGTGCTTGTGCATCAGCTGCAGCACTTCGTCGTCGGACGCGCCCTCGCCGACCGTCACCAGCTTGTCCTTGCGCGTCATGATGTTGCGCACCGGATCGTCGAGCTTCTTCTCGAAGCGCATGTCGCGGCTGGTGACGATGCCGACCAGCCCGCCGCCGTCGACCACCGGCACGCCGGAGATGTTGCGGGCCCGCGTCAGCTTCAGCACTTCGCCGATCGTCGTGTCGGGGCCGACGGTGAACGGTTCGCGGATCACCCCGGCCTCGAAGTTCTTGACCTGCTGCACGTGCGCGGCCTGCTGCTCCGGGCTCATGTTCTTGTGCATGATGCCGATGCCGCCCAGCTGCGCCATCGCGATCGCGAGGCGGGCTTCGGTGACCGTGTCCATCGCCGCCGAGACCAGCGGAAGGTTGATCCGGATGCCGCGCGTGAGCTGCGTCGACAGGTCGACGTCCTTCGGCAGTACGGCGGAATGGGCGGGAACGAGGGAGACGTCGTCGAACGTCAGCGCTTCGGCCTGGATGCGCAGCATGGAGCGGCTCCGGGTGCGGGGAAGCGCGGCATTATAGCGGCCGGCGGGGTCCCGCCGCAGCGCCCGTGTTCAGGCGGTGGCGTCCGCGGCATCGAAGGCTTCGGCCGCCTCCAGCGTGTTCTGCATCAGCGTCGCCACGGTCATCGGCCCGACGCCGCCGGGCACCGGCGTGATCCACGACGCCCGCTCGGCGGCGGCCTCGAACCCGATGTCCCCGACCAGCCGGCCGTCGTCGAGCCGGTTGATGCCCACGTCGATCACCACCGCGCCGGGCTTGACCCACTCGCCCGGGACCAGGCCGGGCCGGCCCACCGCGACGACCAGGATGTCGGCCTCGCGGACATGCCGTTCCAGCACGTCCGGCGGCGTGAACTTGTGGCAGCAGGTGGTCGTGCAGCCGGCGATCAGCAGCTCCAGCACCATCGGCCGGCCGACGTGGTTGCTGACGCCGATCACGGTCGCGCTGGCGCCGCGTACCGGCCGGTCGGTGTACGCGAGCAGCGTCGTGACGCCGCGGGGCGTGCACGGCCGCAGGCCGAACTGACGCAGCGCGAGGTGCCCGACATTCTCCGGATGGAAGCCGTCGACGTCCTTGCGCGGGTCGATCCGGTGGATCAGGTCGCGGGCGTCGCGATCGCCCGGCAGCGGCAGCTGCACGAGGATGCCGTGGATCGACGGATCGGCATTGAGCCGGTCGACGAGCGCGGCCAGCTCGGCGTCCGTGGTGGACTCGGGCAGGTCGAAATCGACCGCGCGGATGCCGACCTTCTTCGCGGCACGGCGCTTGTTGCGCACGTAGACCGCCGACGCCGGATCCTGCCCCACCAGCACCACGGCGAGGCCCGGCGGCGGCTGGCCCGTGGCGGCCGTGCGCGCGGCGACGCGCCGCGCGAGGTCGTCGAGCAGCGCGTCGGCGATGCCTTTGCCGTCGAGCAGGCGGGCGGTCATGGGTGGGGCGTTCCTCGCCGCGCCGGCGCACAATGCACCGGTCGCGTGCCGCGATTATCCCCGAACCCTTCCCCGTGCCGCCAGCCATGACCGACACCACCGCCCTCGAGGCCGCCGCGTTCCGCCGCCTGCTGCAGCACCTGCAGGCCCGCAGCGACGTGCAGAACATCGACCTGATGATCCTCGCGGGCTTCTGCCGCAACTGCCTGTCGGACTGGCTGCAGGAAGCCGCCGCGGCCACCGGCGAACCCATCACGCGCGAGGCCGCGCGCGAGCACGTCTATGGGATGCCGTTCGCGGACTGGAAGGCGGAACACCAGCGCGAGGCGACGCCGGAGCAGCTCGCCGCCTTCGAGGCCGCGAAGCACGCGCACCCCTGACCCGGCGCCTCCGTCCGCACGCGCCGGTGCTTGCCGCCCTCGCGGGCACGGGACATGCTGACGGTCTTCACGGAGGCGACGATGGCGACCAGGAAGACGGCGTGGGCGAAGTTCCCGCACGACGCGAAACCGTTCGATCACCCGGGCGATGCGCTGAAGAAAGCGTGGCCCGGGCTGCACGCCGGCGATCTCGAACCGTTCCCCGACGACAGGCGCGCGGCCGCGCTGCTGAAGGCCGCGGGCAAGGCGGCGCCGAAGGGCGTGGACGCCGCCGCGCTCGCCGCGGCGCTGCAGGACGCGTGGCGCGCGTTCCACCGCGGCGATTTCCAGGCCGCGCACGACGCCGGCGCCGCGCTCGGCCCGGTCGGCGCCTCGGTCGCGTGCAAGGCGCTGGGCATCCACGCGACGTACCTGGTCGACGACGACGCCGAGCGGCTCGCCCGCTACGAGCGCGTCGGCGAGCTCGCGGAAGCCGCCATCGCCGCGCTGCCCGACGAACCCAACAGCCACTACCGCTACGCCTTCGGCATGGGCCGCTACAGCCAGGGCATCAGCATCGCGAAGGCGCTCAAGCTCGGCCTCGCGACGAAGGTGCGCAGGGCGCTCGACCAGACACTGGCGCTGGCGCCGAAGCACGCCGAGGCGCATACCGCGCTCGGGCTGTACCACGCCGAGATCATCGCCAAGGTCGGCGCGCTGGTCGGCGGGCTCACCTATGGCGCGAAGGCTGCCGAAGCCGAAAAACATCTCGCGACAGCGCTGAAGCTGACGCCGGCCTCGCCGATCGCGCACCTGGAGCACGGCAACCTGCTGCTTCTGCTGCACGGCGACCGTCGCGAAGACGACGCCGCGGCGGCGTTCGAGAAGGCCGGGAAGCTGAAGCCGCGCGATGCGATGGAGAAGCTCGATGCCGACCATGCGCGATCGCAGCTGGAATGATCGCGATGCCGGAAACACGAAGGCCACCGCGAGGGTGGCCTTCGTTGGAACTGGTGGGCGGTACAGGGCTTGAACCTGTGACCCTCGCCGTGTGAAAGCGATGCTCTACCGCTGAGCTAACCGCCCGTAGAGGGCGCGGATGTTACTGGGCGGAGACAGCGCGGTCAACGTTTTCGCGGCTGGAGCCGCTCCTGCGGCGGCGTCGGTCAGCGGAGTTTGGTGGCCAGCATCGCCGCGGCCTCGGGGGGCGGCGCGAAGGAATCGGGCCGGGCGCGGTTCCAGAACACCTGGAAGACCGCATGCTCCGGCAGCCCGCCGTCGAGCAGCGCGCCCGGCGGCACGAACCGGTGCAGGGTCGCGAGCGAGCGCACTTCGGTCGACGACACGCGCCGGATGATGTGCTCCGGTCCGATCTGCGCCGGATGCGTCAGCCCGGCGGCGGCCAGCAGTTCCTTCAGCGCCAGCAGCGTGTTGCGGTGGAAATTGTGGACGCGCTCGGCCTTGTCGGTCGGGTCGAGCCCGGCCTGGCGGTGCGGGTCCTGGGTCGCGATGCCGGTCGGGCACTTGTCGGTGTGGCAGCTCATCGACTGGATGCAGCCGAGCGCGAACATGTAGCCGCGCCCCGCGTTGCACCAGTCGGCACCGAGCGCCAGCGTGCGTGCGATGTCGAAGGCGGTGACGATCTTCCCCGCCGCGGCGACCCGTACCTGCGACCGCAGGTCGAGCCCGACCAGCGTGTTGTGCACGAGCATCAGCGCTTCGCGCATCGGCGCGCCGACATGGTTGGTGAACTCCAGCGGCGCGGCGCCGGTGCCGCCCTCGCCGCCGTCCACGACGATGAAATCGGGGGTGATGCCGGTGGCCTTCATCGCCTTGGCGATCGCGAACCACTCCCACGGGTGGCCGATCGCCAGCTTGAACCCGGTCGGCTTGCCGCCGGAGAGCGTGCGCAGGCGATCGACGAACTCCAGCAGGCCGACCGGCGTCGAGAACTCCGGGTGCGCGGCCGGCGAATCGCATTCCACGAAGGGGACGATGCCGCGCGCGGCGGCGATTTCCACGCTCACCTTCGCGGCCGGCAGGATGCCGCCGTGACCCGGCTTCGCGCCCTGCGACAGTTTGATCTCGATCATCTTGACCTGGGGATCGATCGCGTTCTTCGCGAAGCGGTCCGCATCGAACCGTCCGTCGGCGCCACGGCAACCGAAGTAGCCCGAGCCGATCTCCCAGACCAGGTCGCCGCCGGGCTCGCGGTGGTAGCGCGAGATCGAACCCTCGCCGGTGTCGTGATAGAAACCGCCCTTCTTCGCGCCGGCGTTGAGCGCCAGGATCGCGTTGGCCGACAGCGAACCGAAACTCATCGCCGAGATGTTGAAGACGCTGGCGTCGTACGGCAGCGCGCGCTGTTCGCCGACGCGCACGCGGAAATCCGGCGACGCGATCACCGCCGGCTGCAGCGAATGGTTGATCCACTCGTAATCGTCGCCGTAGACGTCCAGCTGCGTGCCGAACGGGCGCTTGTCGAGCACGTCCTTGGCGCGCTGGTAGACGACGGCGCGCTGCGCGCGCGAGAACGGGTTCTCGGCGGTATCGGACTCGATGAAGTACTGCCGCATCTCCGGCCCGATCGACTCGAGCCCGTAGCGGAAATGCGCCAGCAGCGGGAAGTTGCGCCGCAGCGTGTGCTTCTTCTGCACCAGGTCGACGATGCCGACCAGCACCAGCACCGCGAAGATGCCCACGGACCACATCGCGCCGGTCGACGGATGCAGCGACAGCACGAGCGCCGACACCACCAGCGCGACGATGCAGCCGGCGAACAGCCAGTAGCGCGAAGGCAGGAAGCCCTTCAACAGCGCACGCCTCGCATCGCCTTTCTCCTCGGTTGGTGCCCGGGGCGGGGGTCGAACCCGCATGGCCTCGCGGCCGCGGCATTTTAAGTGCCGTGCGTATACCAGTTCCGCCACCCGGGCGTGTCCGGGCATCGTGCCGGATCGGTGCCGGCCACGCCACCGGACACCGGAGCCGTGGCGACGCGCGGCCGGGCCCGCGCCGGGCGAAAAAAAACCGCGCCGGGGCGCGGTTCTGGAGCTGGAGGCCGAGGTCGGAATTGAACCGGCGTACGCGGATTTGCAGTCCGCTGCAT
>CBIHMN010000125.1:0-6445 GCA_966211005.1 uncultured Arenimonas sp. | reverse complement strand
ATCCCGCAGAAGGAAACCACGCCGTTCTACCCGCGCAGCCCGTATGCCGTGGCCAAGCTCTACGCGTACTGGATCACGGTGAACTACCGCGAGTCGTACGGCATCTACGCCTGCAACGGCATCCTGTTCAACCACGAGTCGCCGCGCCGCGGCGAGACGTTCGTGACCCGCAAGATCACGCGCGGCCTGGCGAACATCGCCCAGGGCCTCGAGAAGTGCCTCTACATGGGCAACCTCGACGCGCTGCGCGACTGGGGCCACGCCAAGGACTACGTCCGCATGCAGTGGATGATGCTGCAGCAGGAGCAGCCCGAGGATTTCGTGATCGCCACCGGCGTGCAGTATTCGGTGCGCGACTTCATCCGCTGGTCGGCCGCCGAGCTCGGCATCACGCTGCGCTTCGAGGGCGTCGGCGTCGACGAGAAGGCGATCGTCGACACGATCGAGGGCGACATGGCGCCGGCGCTGAAGTCCGGCGACGTCGTCGTGGCCGTCGATCCGCGCTACTTCCGCCCGGCGGAAGTGGAGACGCTGCTCGGTGATCCGTCCAAGGCCAAGCAGCGCCTCGGCTGGGTGCCCGAGATCACGGCGCAGGAGATGTGCGCCGAGATGGTCGCCGAAGACCTCAAGTGCGCCCGCCGCACCGCGCTGCTCAAGCAGCACGGCTACCAGATGCCGGTGTCGGTGGAGCGGGGCGGATGACGGAAGCCGTACTTCCCCGGGTCTTCGTCGCCGGCCATCGCGGGATGGTCGGTTCGGCGATCGTCCGCCGGCTCGAAGCGCTCGGTCGCACCACGGTGGTCACTGCCGGTCGCGACCAGCTGGACCTGTTGCGCCAGGCCGACGTCGAGGCGTGGTTCCGCGCCAACCCGGTGGACCAGGTGTATCTGGCCGCCGCCAAGGTCGGCGGCATCCATGCCAACAACACCTACCCGGCCGAGTTCATCCACGAAAACCTGCTGATGCAGGGCAACGTGGTCCATGCCGCGCATTCGAGCGGCGTGCAGAAGCTGCTGTTCCTCGGCTCCTCGTGCATCTACCCCAAGTTCGCCCCGCAGCCGATGGCCGAGACCTCGCTGCTGACCGGCGTGCTGGAGGCCACCAACGAGCCGTACGCGATCGCCAAGATCGCCGGCATCAAGCTGTGCGAGAGCTACAACCGCCAGTACGGCCGCGACTACCGCAGCGCGATGCCGACCAACCTGTACGGACCCAACGACAACTTCCACGCCGAGAACAGCCATGTGATCCCGGCGCTGCTGCGGCGCTTCCATGAAGCGGTGCAGTCGGGCTCGGAAGAGATGGTGGTCTGGGGCAGCGGCACGCCGATGCGCGAGTTCCTCCATGTCGACGACATGGCCGCCGCCTGCGTGCACATCATGGAACTCGACCACGCGACCTACGCGGCGAACACCCAGCCGATGCTGTCGCACATCAACGTGGGCACCGGCATCGACTGCACGATCCGCGAGCTCGCGGAAACGATCGCCCGCGTCACCGGATTCACCGGCCGCCTGGTGTTCGACGCCAGCAAGCCAGACGGGACGCCGCGCAAGCTGCTCGACGTCTCGCGTCTCGCCAGCCTCGGGTGGAAGGCCACGACCAGCCTCGAGGACGGCCTGCGCAGCACGTACGCGTGGTTCCTGCGGCACCAGGCCGAAGGCGGTTACCGCAAGTGAGCGCCAGCCGCCCGCTCCTGCTCGTCGCCGGCGAGCCGCGCTCCGTGCGCGACGCCTGGGCCGATGCGCTCGGCGCGTCGTCCTGCGAAATCGCCGGGCTGCCGGCGCGGCTGGCGGCGGATCCGTCGGCGCGCGCGCTCGTGTTCTATCTGTCGCCGTGGGAAGCCTTCCTCGATGCCTGCGAGCCGGCCTGCGCGGTCTCCTGCCAACGCCGCGACAGGGCGTCGCGCTGGCCCGACCGCGTGCTCATGGTCAACGCCGGGCGGCTGCACGCGTCGGGACAGGCGCTGGTCGACGTGCTCGCCGGCGCCGGCTGGTGCCCGCCGGCGAGCGTACCGGTCGCGTCGCCCATCGCGCCCGCCGATCCCGTCCTGCTGGCCCGACTGTTCGAAGAGCACGCGCCGGCGGAATGCGATGCCTACGAATCGCTGGAATCGATGGCGCTGCTGCTGGGCCGCGAAGCCGAGTTCCGCGGTGCCGATGCCCGTGACGTCGATCTGCTGGGCGAAGCGCTGCGGGTCTGGGGCGAGCTCGCCGCCACGCGGAAGGAAGTGGACGTCGCGCGCGCCGCCTCGGGCCGGCTCCAGTCCGAACGCGACGCGCTGGTCGCGCGGCTCGAGTCCGCCGAGCAGGCGCGGCAAGCCGCCGACGACGCGCTGGAAAGCCGTGATGCGCTCGTCGCGCAGCAGGCCGGCGAGAACGAACTGCTGCTCGAGCACGTGGTGCAGCTGCGGCAGGAACTGGCCGAGCAGGCGCAATCGCTGGCGGCGATGCGGGAGACCGCCGCGCAGCTCGGCCGCGCGGCCGATGCCGCCCGGGCGCTGATCTCCGGATGAATGCGGGGAGCGGGGCCGTGCATCGCCTGCCGGCCCCGCCTGACATCGTCGAACCCGCCGCGAGGCGGCGGGATCCGGAGCCTCAGCGTGCCGCCAGCGGCTCGCCGTCCGCACCGCAGTAACCGGCGCCGGTGTCGGCGCACGGCTGGAACGGCCCGAGCTCGAGGGCCGGCTGGTCGAACTTCTCCGTCCACGACCGTCCACCCTGCATCAGCCCGATCCGCATCGTCCCGCCGGCGAGCTCGGCGACCGGAACGCGCAGCCGCACGCGGCCCGAGGAGCCCTCCGGGATCAGCGGCAGGCGCTTGCGCATCAGCACCTCGCCGTCGGCATCGATCACCGCGAGCGTGACGGGGGCCTCGCCGGCACCGACAAGGGCGGTCTTGCCGTCGTTGTTCACCCGGACCATGACCTCGATCGTGTCGTCGGCGGCCGAGTAACCCGGTTCGCCGACCACCGTCAGCCGCGTCGCGACGCGGGCCCGCGGGATCGCGGCGTCGATCACGTAATCGGCCGGGTATTCGCGCACGGCCGCCGGCTTCGCCGCCGGCGCTTCGGCCGTGGCCGGTGTCGCGCCGGCGGAGGCGGAGGCGGACGGATCGGCGGCGCGGTCACCACACGCGGACAGGCCGAAGGCGAGGGGCGCGAGCAGCAGCAGGCGCCGGGAAACGGGGGTCTTCACAGTCTTGGATCTCCGGTGGATGGGTCAGTGCGGAAAGCTTGTGGGGTTCGCGGTGACGGCGAGGTGCTGCTCGCCATGCCATGCGGCGCCGGGTGCCAGCGGCTGCGGCACGGTCACGATCGCCGATTCGACGCAGACGAAGCGGGGTTGCTGCGTGGCGCCCAGATCGGCCAACCCGGCCGCGAGCCCGGCGCCGGGGTTCCATACTACTGTGTCCGTGAAGGCGCGCGCGCCGATCCGCATGCTGTCGCCTGAACCGCCGATCACGACGTCGTCGACGCCCCGGTACACCCGGTCGACCTCGCCGTCGAAGACCAGCGGCGCGTCGCCATGCACGGCGGGCACCCGGCCGCCCCCGGCGCAGTCGAGATAGGCGCGGCGCTCGAGGCCATGGAGCCGGCAACCCGCGACATCGTCCACGGCGAGGTAGGTGTGCAGCGCAGCCGCGAACGCGAATGGCGCCGCCCCGGTGTTGTGCACGGACAGCGTGATCGTCAGGGAACGCGGCCCGAGCCGGGCCAGCAACCGCAGCCGGAACGGATGCGGCCATACGGCGAGCGTTTCCGGCGAGTCGCGGAGTTCGGCGGCGACGGCGCCGGCGACGCCGGCGTCGGTCGCCTGCCAGCGCTGCAGCCGCGCGAACCCGTGCTTGGCCCCGGGGCCGAACAGGCCGAACTGCGGAAAGATCACCGGGACGCCGCCGCGGATCGACCGTCCCCGGCCGCCGACGGCGTTGGCGCTGACGAACAGGCGTTCGCGACCCTCGCAGACCCACGACAACAGCTGCCCGCCGTCCAGCGACAGGGCGACGCTGTCTCCCGCCGCGGCGGACGACCGCTGCAGCCCGGCGTCGTGGTCCGGCACGAGGATTACTTCGACCGCCCGTACTTGTCCTCGAAGCGGACGATGTCGTCCTCGCCGAGATAGCTGCCCGACTGCACCTCGATCAGCTCCAGCGGCAGCTTGCCGGGGTTCTCGAGCCGGTGGACGACGCCGAGCGGGATGTACGTGCTCTGGTTCTCGGCGAGCAGGATCGTTTCGTCGCCCCGCGTCACCTTGCCGGTGCCGCTCACCACCACCCAGTGCTCGGCGCGATGGTGATGCATCTGCAGGCTGAGCTGCGCGCCCGGCTTGACCGTGATGCGCTTGACCTGGAAGCGGCCGCCGTTGTCGATCGAGTCGTACGCGCCCCACGGCCGGTAGACCTTGCGGTGCCACGTGGCCTGCGACCGCTTTTCCTTCTTCAGCCGCGCGACGACGTCCTTGACCTCCTGGATGCGGTCGCGGTGGCCGACCAGCAGCGCGTCGTCGGTGTCGACCACGACGACGTTCTCCAGTCCGATCATCGCGATGAGCCGTTCGCCATGCGCGTAGCAGCCCGTGCAGCCGATCGAGATCACGTCGCCGTGGTGCGCGTTGCCGTGCCCGTCCTGGGGCGTCACTTCCCACAGCGCGGCCCACGAACCGACGTCGTTCCAGCCGGCGTCGAGCGGCACGACGGCGGCGTCGGCGGTCTTCTCCATCACCGCGTAGTCGATCGAGTCCGACGCGCAGTCGCCGAACGCCTTCGGATCGAGCCGGACGAAATCCTCGTCGCGACGGGCTTCCTGCAGCGCCTCCCGGCAGCTTTCGAGCATGCCCGGCTGCAGCCTTTCGAGTTCGGCCAGGTAGCGCGAGGCGCGGAACAGGAACATGCCGCTGTTCCAGTAGTACTGCCCCGAGGCGACGTACGCCTCGGCCGTGGCGCGGTCGGGCTTCTCGACGAAGCGGTCGACGGCGCGCACGCCTTCGCCGGCCACCGCCTTGATGTAGCCGTAGCCGGTTTCGGGACCGGACGGCTGGATACCGAACGTGACCAGCCGGCCCGTGTCCGCGGCGGCGGCCGCCTGCTCGACGGCGGCATGGAACGCGGCGACATCGGCGATCACGTGGTCCGACGGAAGCACCAGCAGCATCGCATCCTCGCCGCGCGCCATCGCCTCCAGCGCCGCGATCGCGATCGCCGGCGCGGTGTTGCGGCCTACCGGCTCCAGGATGATCGCCATCGGGTCGGCACCGGCTTCGCGCATCTGCTCGGCGACCATGAAGCGGTGCTCGTGGTTGGCGACGATCATCGGGCCGTGCGCGGACAATGCGGCGACGCGCTTCCACGTCGCCTGCAGCATCGTGTCGTCCCCGACCAGCGGCAGGAACTGCTTCGGATACGCCTCGCGCGACAGCGGCCACAGGCGCGTTCCGGAACCGCCGGAAAGAATGACGGGGATGAGGTCCTGCATGGGGCGGGGGTCCTGTTTTCGACGGTATTCGACCTGCGCGATTCTATCCGCCGCGCCGGGGGGCTGCCACGTACGTACCGAAGTGCAGGTCGCGGCCCGGCACGCGCCGGCTACAATGCCCGCACTGTCCGTGGAATCGAGCCGATGAAACCCCGACGAGCTTCCAAGATCTTCCCCGATGCCATGACGGCGCTGCGCGACGTCGTCGCCGACGGCCAGACGCTCGCCGTCGGCGGCTTCGGCCTGTGCGGCATCCCCGAGGCGCTGATCGCCGCGCTGCGCGATGCCGGGGTGCACGGCCTCACCGTGATCTCCAACAACGCCGGCGTCGACGGTTTCGGCCTCGGCCAGCTGCTGGCGACACGGCAGATCCGCAAGATGATTTCGTCGTACGTCGGCGAGAACAAGGAATTCGAGCGGCAGTTCCTCGGCGGCGAACTCGAACTCGAGTTCAACCCGCAGGGCACGCTCGCCGAGCGGCTGCGCGCGGGAGGCGCCGGCATCCCGGCGTTCTTCACCCGTACCGGCTACGGCACCGTGGTCGCCGAGGGCAAGGAAACGCGCGAGTTCGACGGCCACTGGTACGTGATGGAAACCGCGCTGAAGGCCGATGTGTCGCTGGTGAAGGCGTGGAAGGCCGACGAAGCGGGCAACCTGGTGTTCCGTCGCACCGCGCGCAATTTCAACCCGGCCTGCGCGATGGCCGGCGCGGTGTGCGTGGCGGAGGTGGAAGAGATCGTGCCGATCGGCGCCATCGACCCCGACCACGTGCACCTGCCGGGCATCTACGTCGACCGCCTGGTGCTCAACGCGACGCCGGAAAAACGCATCGAGCAGCGCACCGTGCGCGCCGCGGAGGTGGTGTGATGGCCTGGAGCCGCGAACAGATGGCGCGGCGCGCCGCGCAGGAGCTCACGGACGGCGCGTACGTGAACCTCGGCATCGGCCTGCCGACGCTGGTGGCCAACCACA
>CBIHMN010000124.1:0-6447 GCA_966211005.1 uncultured Arenimonas sp. | reverse complement strand
CACGGCCGCTCCGGCGCCGTCGGCGCGCGCGTTCGCGACTGAGGCGTTCGCGCTCGTGGCGGCGTCCACCGTCGGCGCGGTCGCGGCGATGCGCGACTGGGCGGCCGGCACGTGGGGCATCGTCGTCGTCGCGCTCGGTGTCGTTCTGGCGCTCGCGTGGCTCGCTTCGCTGCCCGCGCTCGCACGCGATGACGCCGCGCGTGGCCGCTTCGCATGCGCGACCGCGCTGTGGGTGATCGGGGGCGCGTGGCTGTTGGCGGTGCACGTGCGCGTGCCGTTCTACATGGCGGCGGTGACGGCGCCGGCGCTCGCGTTCGCGTTCGCGCAGGGGCTCGCCGTCGCGCCCCCATGGTTCCGCGGTACCGGTGTGGCGGCCGCACTCGCGCTCGCGACGATCGCGCCGCTGTCGGTGATCGCGACGATGCATCGTGGCCACGGCGAATTCGCGCTGGCGTCGATCCACGACATCCGCGTCGCGGCGCCACCGCGCGTGCCGCTGGCCTTGCTGCCGATGTGGGGCTTCGACGCGCTCGCCGCGCGCGCGTGCGGTCAGGCGGAACTGCGCGCGCATGGCGAACTCGGCGCGCTCGTCGACTTCTACCAGGGGCTGCCGTTCGCGCGCGCCTGCGCGCCACCGGTGCGCGTACGGCTCGGGGGCGACGCCGGCGCGGCGAGTGCGGTCGACTGGGCCGGCGCGACGCCGCGCACGCTGCGCGTGCTCGGCGCTCCCGAACCGACGTGGGAGGACGCGCTGGCGCTCGCGCCGCGGCGCGTGTTCGCGCCGACCGTGCCGGTGGAAGTCGCGACCGGGATGCGCTATCCGCATCGCTCCGTTTGCGTCGGCGCCGCGACGGAACGGGTGATCGACGTCGTCGCGGCGGCGGATGAGGCACTGGCGGTGCATTCGCCGCTGTTCGCGTTCGACCGCTTCGCGATCGTCGACGCGACGCGCGACGGGCACGTGGTCGCGCCGGCATCGCACACGAACGCCGGCGCGATCTGGCTGCCCATGGGCGATCGCGCGACGCATGCGTGGCGCGTGCGCTTCGTCGCCTGCGACGACGCGGCGGTGGATGTGGTCACGCTGGGCCTGATCCGGCCGTGAAACGCCGGCTTCAACGCGTCGCGAGCAGCCGTTCGACGTAGCGCGCGACGGTGTCGGCTTCGAGGTTCACCGCGTCGCCGACGCGCGTCATCGCGAAGGCGGTATGCGCAACGGTATGCGGCACCAGGTTGACCTCGAACCCGACCGCGTCGACCGCGTTGACCGTGAGGCTGACGCCGTCGACCGCGATCGAGCCCTTCGCCGCGACGTAGCGCAGCAGCGAGGGCGGCGCGGCGAAGCGCCAGCGCTGCGAGCGCGCGTCGTCGTGCACCGACGCGACCACGCCGACCGCGTCGACGTGACCGGCGACGAGATGACCGCCGAGCCGGTCGGTCGGCAGCAGCGCGCGCTCGAAGTTCACCGCCGCCCCGACCGGGAGTGTGCCGAGCGTGGTCAACGAGAGCGTCTCGACGGAGACGTCGGCCGACCAGCCGGCGGCGTCGAACGCGACGACCGTGAGGCAGCAGCCGTTCACCGCGATCGACTCGCCGCGCGCGATGTCGACGTGCGCGAGCGTGCCCCACGCGAACGCGAGGCGCTGGTCGGCGCCGTGGGTTTCACGGGCGGCGAGCTGGCCGACGCCCTGGATCAGGCCGGTGAACATGCGGCGAGTCTAGCGGCCGCGCGCGTCAGCGCATCGGCCGCTTCGCGGCGATGCTCATCTTGCCGGGCGTGGTCAGCCGCGCGGTCTGGATGCCGCGGATGCTTTCCTCGATCGCGTTGGTCTCGTTGCGCAGCGTCCAGTCGGCGCCGTCGACGCCGCGCTGCAGCACGATGCCGGCGCCGTCCGCCGCGGCGATCCAGCGGCCGCGGATTTCGGCGGCGCCCATCGGCTTCCACGCATAGGTGCCGTCGGCGTTCACGCGCAGAGCTTCGCTCGCCGAGTGATACGCGAACTCGGTGAAGGCCTCGCCGTCTTCGAGGCGGTCGTTCACGGCCATCACTTCGCCGAGCGACCAGTCGCCGGCGAAGAAGCCGGTCCAGAACGGTTCGCGCTGCAGGCCGGTGACCAGCCCGTAATCCCACCATTCGCCGGCCCCCGACCAGCGGTCGTCGGCCACCCGATAGCGGCGCACATACGGTTCCAGCCCGCCGCTGTGCACCGCCGGCCCGACTTCGCTGACCGTGCCGGTGAACCAGCCGTTCGACTGCCGCCACTGCACGCGGTCGCCGACCTGGTAGGTGCCGAACGCGGGCCAGCCGCCGCGGGAGGCGACCGGGGCGGGCGCCGGGGCGTTCGTGCCCGGCGCGGGCGCGGGCGCGGGTGCCGGTGCCGGTGCCGGTGCCGGTGCGGGTGCGGGTGCGGGTGCCGGTGCGGGTGCCGGTGCCGGTGCCGGCTCAGGACCCGGCGCGGGTGGTCGCGGCGCGCCGGCCGCGCCTTCGAGCAGCGCCACCACGGCGGCACCGCCGCTCATCTTCGCGAGATCGAGCGCCGTCATGCCGCCCATGAAGTTCCAGACGACCGACGCGTCGGCGCCCTGCGCGAGCAGGTATTCGACGACGTCGGCGTGGCCGCCCTGCGCGGCGCCCATCAGCGCCGTCATGCCGTCGTTCGGCTGCTGCCAGTTCACGTCGGCGCCGCCGGCGATCACCGACTTCACTTCGTCGAGGTTGCCGGCGCTCGATTCGCGCAGCAGCACGTCACCCTTGAATTTCGCGTCGTATTTCGCCCACGGGCCGGTCTGGGCGTACGCGCCGGTGGCGCCGAGGACCATGAAGAGGCAAAGCAGCAGCGTGCGCATCGGCAGCGTCCCTGTCGTCGAAGTGCGGCGACGCTAGCGCGCGGGCGCGCGCGAGACAAGCGCCTTCGCGTCGGGACGATCGCGGCGTCACGCTTTCACGGGCCGTGACGACGTGCCGGCGCGCCGGATCAGGCGGGATGCAGCGTCAACCGCAGGTCGGGCCCGACATGCGTGGTGTCGACGAGCTTCAGGCCGATGCGGTCGACCATCGTCGCCGGGTCGATGCCGGCGAAGAGCGGCCGGCCGCGGACGCCGAGCAGCACCGGGGCCACGTACAGCAGCAGCTCGTCGACGAGGCCGGCGCGCAGGAAGGCGCCGGCCAGCGTCGCGCCGGCCTCGACCTGCACTTCGCCGATGCCGCGCTGCGCCAGCTGGCTCAGCACCGCGCCGAGATCGAGACCGTCGGGGGTGCGGCGCACGGCGAACGCCAGCTGGTCGTCGGCGTAATCGGGCACGACGTCCTCGCCGTGCACCGCGAGCGTCGGTGCGTCGCCGTCGGTGAGCACGCGCGCGTCGTGCGGCAGCCGGCCCTCGTCGTCGAGGACCACGCGCAGCGGCGGTTCGACGTCCTCGTCGCCGTCGAGACGCACGGTGAGCCGCGGATCGTCGGCGACGATCGTGCCGATGCCGGTCAGGATCGCGCCGGCGCGCGCGCGCCAGCGCTGCACGTCGGCGCGCGACGCTTCGGACGTTATCCATTTCGATTCCCCGTGCGCGAGCGCGGTGCGGCCGTCGAGGCTCATCGCCAGCTTCACCCTCACCCACGGCCGCCCGCGCTCGATGCGCGAGAAGAAGCCGCGATTGAGGACACGCGCGGGCGCTTCCATCAGACCGGCCTCGACCGCGATGCCGGCGGCCTGCAGCTTCGCGAAGCCCTGGCCGGCGACCTGGTAGAACGGGTCGCGGCACGCGGCGACGACGCGCGTGACGCCGGCGGCGACGAGCGCGTCGGCGCAAGGGGGCGTGCGGCCATGGTGCGCGCAGGGCTCCAGCGTGACGTAGGCGGTACAGCCGCGCGCGGCGGCGCCGGCGACCGCGAGCGCATTCGCCTCCGCATGCGGTTGGCCGGCACGCACGTGCCAGCCCTCGCCCACCACGCGGTCGCCGTCGGCGAGCACGCACCCCACCATCGGATTCGGCCGCGTCGTGTATCGCCCGTGCTCGGCCAGCTGCAGCGACCGCGCCATGTGCGCGTGGTCCGTCGCGGAGAAGAAAATAATCTCAGAGGAATGTTCATACTTAACGCGATCACCCTGCCGCCATACGCGGAAATCTGCTCAGAGCAGATTTTCTTCTCCATCAGCGACACCGGGGTGCCGCGGAGGGCGGCGGCTCCGACGTGCGTCCACCCGAGCCGGGCGTAGAACGCGGCGTGCTCGGGAGTGAACAGCCACAGCTGCCCGACCCCTTGCGCCGCTGCGTGCGCGACCAGCGCGCGTGCGAGCGCGGCGCCGATGCCGCGGCCGCGCGCCGCGGGGATGACATACAGGCTCGCCAGCCACGCGTCGCCGCGGTCGGCGAACTCGGGCGCGTCCTCGTCCACCAGGCTCACCGAGCCGACGAGCGCGTCGCCGTCGAAGGCGACCAGCGTCGTCGGGCGCGTGCGGCACGCCGCGTGGGCGCGCAGTTCGGCGGCGGCATCGTCGCGCGACCAGTCGCCGTACAGCGCGCCCCACTGCGCGTGATGCCACCCGGCCAGCGTGTCGACATGGCCGGGCGCATCGGCCAGCAGGCGGATCTCCACGGCCGTCAGCGCTTCGCCTTGCCGGGCGCGCCGTCGAGCAGCGGCAGCTGCAGCGTCTCCAGCCCCGGCAGGTCGCGCTCGAGCCGCTCGATCTCCTCGCGGAACGCCTGCACGTCCTCGAAGCTCCGGTACACGGACGCGAAGCGCACGTACGCCACCTGGTCGAGCTTCTTCAGCTCGGCCATCACGAACTCGCCGACGCGCAGGCTCGGCAACTCCCGGTCGCCGCTGGTGCGCAGCGCGTGCACGACGCCGCGCACCGCGTCGTCGATCTGCTCGCTCGACACCGGCCGTTTCTGGAGCGCGCGATCGAAGCTGGTACGCAGCTTGCGCTCGTCGAAATTCTCGCGGCGACCGTCACTCTTCACGATCGCAGGCATCTTGAGCTCGGCGACCTCGAACGTGTTGAAGCGCTCCGAACACGCTTCGCATTCGCGTCGCCGCCGGATCGTCGTGCCGTCGTCGGACACGCGCGAGTCGATCACGCGGGTGTCTTCGTGCTGGCAGAAGGGGCAATGCATCTGAAAAGCGGGATATGGGATCCGGGATATACGTGATAAGGAGCGGTCAGCCGTAGACCGGGAACGCGCGGCACTGTTTCGTGACGTTGTCGCGGACGCCGGCGATCACGTCTTCGTTCGTCGGAGCGTCGAGCACATCGCACATCCATTCGGCCAGCGCGACACACTCGGGCTCCTTGTAGCCGCGCGTCGTGACGGCCGGGGTGCCGATGCGCAGGCCGGAGGTGACGAACGGGGAGCGCGGGTCGTTCGGCACGGCGTTCTTGTTGACGGTGATGTGCGCGGCGCCGAGTGCCGCTTCCGCGTCCTTGCCGGTCACGTCGCGGCCGATCAGGTCGATCAGCATCAGGTGGTTCATCGTGCCGCCGCTGACCACCTTGTAGCCGCGGCCGATCAGCGTCTTCGCCATCGCCTGCGCGTTCTTCACGACCTGCTGCTGGTACGTCTTGAATTCCGGCTCCAGCGCCTCCTTGAACGCGACCGCCTTCGCGGCGATCACGTGCATCAGCGGCCCGCCCTGCGTGCCGGGGAACACCATCGAGTTGAGCTTCTTCTCGATCTCCTCGTTCGCCTTCGCCAGGATGATGCCGCCGCGCGGGCCGCGCAGCGTCTTGTGCGTGGTCGACGTGACGACGTCGGCGTGCGGCACCGGATTCGGATAGACCCCCGCCGCGACCAGTCCGGCGACATGCGCCATGTCGACGAAGAACAGCGCATCGACCGACTTCGCGATCGCCGCCATCCGCTCCCAGTCGACGACCTGCGAATACGCGCTGAAGCCGCCGACCACCATCTTCGGCTTGTGCTCGGTGGCGAGGCGCTGCACTTCGTCGTAATCGATGAAGCCGTTCTCGTCGACACCGTACTGCACCGCGTTGAACAGCTTGCCGCTGAAGTTCACCTTGGCGCCGTGCGTCAGGTGGCCGCCGTGCGCGAGCGACATGCCGAGGATCGTGTCGCCCGGCTTGAGCAGCGCGAGATACACCGCGGCGTTGGCCTGCGACCCGGAATGCGGCTGCACGTTCGCGTACCACGCGCCGAAAAGTTCCTTCACGCGCTCCAGCGCCAGCCGCTCGGCGACGTCGACGAATTCGCAGCCGCCGTAGTAGCGCTTGCCCGGATAACCTTCGGCGTACTTGTTGGTCAGCACCGTGCCCTGCGCCTCCAGCACGCGCGGGCTCGCGTAGTTCTCGGAGGCGATCAGCTCGACATGGTCTTCCTGCCGCTGGCGCTCGTTCTCGATCGCCTGCGCCAGCGCGTCGTCGTAGCCGGCTATCCGCATTTCCTTGCTGAACATGGTTTTCCGCTCTATCCGGGGACCCGCCGATTGTAGCC
>CBIHMN010000123.1:0-6469 GCA_966211005.1 uncultured Arenimonas sp. | reverse complement strand
CCAGCGGCTTGGGCTGCGACTCGGAATTGCGGAAGCGGATCGTCGACGCGTCGGCGCCGCTGGCGGCGACGAAGTCGATCGCGGCCTTGCGCGAGCCGGGCGCGACATCGAGCGTCACGCTGTTGTTGCGGACGTCGACCGCCCAGCCGTGGATCCCGGCGGGGATGCGGCCGGCCTGCGCGGCCAGCAGGTCGAGTTCGCCCTTCGCCGCGTCGAGCTGCGCGAGGCTGTGGCGCGCCGAGCGGAACTCGGCATTCGCCGGACCGCGCTGCGGCTGGGCCGACGTGGTCGCGACGACCAGGCGGTAGTCGCCCTTCGCGCCGCGCTCGATCCAGCTGCCGGCGTAGTTGCGGCCCTGCGACGCGGCCAGGGACTGCGACTGCTGGGCGGCGAGGCGTTCCACCTTGAGGTACTGGGACAACTGGGCCGAGGTCATGCCCAGGTCGCGCTGCATGGCGGCCCGCTGCGCGGCGGACGGCATGTCGCCCGGAGCGGCCGAAGCGGCCATGGATACGGCGAAGGCGAGCGGCGCGAGGGCCAGTCGGGTGACGAACTTGCGCATCTGTTTCTCCTGTCGGAAGTCGAATGACGCAGGACCGGCCTGAAACGGAAAATCGCGACGCGGAACACACTCTGGCGGGTCCGGCCGCCGGAGGATGGCACGGGATGAACGCCAGTGGAACGGATTCTGTGACCGGGCTTGCAATTTTTTCCCGTACGGTGCGGTGCGGTCGGCGGGGCATGCCATCGGTCGGGACGCACTATCATGGTGCAACCTGCAGGAGCCCGCGATGGCCACCCCCGCCCGCCTCTGGGTCGTCGACGACGACCGCGCCGTCCGTTTCGTGCTCGCGCAGGCGCTGCGCGACGCCGGCTGGACGGTGCAGGCGTTCGACGGCGCGGCCCCGGCGCTGGCCGCGCTCGACGGCGGCGAGGCGCTTCCCGACCTCGTGTTCACCGACGTGCGGATGCCCGGCGTCGACGGCCTCGCGTTCCTCGACGCGCTGAAGGCGCGGCGGCCGCGCCTGCCGGTCGTGGTGATGTCGGCCTACACGGACGTGGCGAGCACGGCCGGCGCCTTCCGCGGCGGCGCGCACGAATTCCTGTCCAAGCCGTTCGACCTCGACGACGCGGTCGCGCTCGCCGCGCGCGCGTTGCCGGCGCGCGCGCCGGTCGCCAGCGAAGATTCCGGCGCCGACGCGGTGCACGCGGCCGGTGCCGGCGCCGACGCCGACGCCCTGCTGCTCGGCGACACGCCGGCGATGCGCGAACTGTTCCGCGCGATCGGCCGGCTCGCGCAGGCACCGCTGACGGTGCTGGTGACCGGCGAAACCGGTACCGGCAAGGAACTGGTCGCGCGCGCGCTGCACCGCGAATCGCCGCGCGCGCGCGCGCCGTTCATCGCGATCAACACCGCGGCCATCCCCGCCGAGCTGCTGGAATCGGAACTGTTCGGCCACGAGGCCGGCGCGTTCACCGGTGCGCACAGGCGCACGACGGGCCGCTTCGAACAGGCGCACGGCGGCACGCTGTTCCTCGACGAGATCGGCGACATGCCGGCGCCGCTGCAGGTGCGCCTGCTGCGCGTGCTGGCCGAGGGCGAGTTCTTCCGCGTCGGCGGGCGCGACCCGGTGCGCGTCGACGTGCGCGTGATCGCCGCGACGCACCAGGATCTCGAGGCGAAAGTGCGCGACGGCAGCTTCCGCGCCGACCTGCTGCACCGGCTCGACGTGGTGCGGCTGCCGCTGCCGGCGCTGCGCGAGCGCCGCGACGACGTACCGCTTCTCGCCCAGCGATTCCTGGCGCAGGCCGCGCGGCGGCTCGGCGCGCCGGCGAAGCGCTTCCATCCCGAAGCGCTGCAGCGCCTGCAGCAGCACGACTGGCCGGGCAATGTGCGCGAGCTGCAGAACCTGTGCTGGCGGCTCGCCGCGCTCGCGCCCGGCGAGACGATCGGCCCGCGCGAACTCGCCGGCGCGCTGCGCACCGGCGGCGCGACCGCCGCGGACTGGCGCGACGCGCTCGCCGTGGCGACGCGCGCGGCCCTGCAGCGCGGCGAGGCATCACCGCACGCGCGGCTGCGCGAGGAATTCGACCGCGTGGTGCTGGACGTCGCCCTCGATCACACCGGCGGCCACCGCCAGCAGGCGGCGGAGGCGCTGGGCCTCGGCCGCAACACGCTCACCCGCAAACTGGGCCCGCGCAAGCGTTGACCTCGCCCTAACCGCGCCTGCGCGAGGCTGCGGCCTCACCCTGCTTCGCGGAGTCCGTCATGCGCCTGGTCCCTACCCTGCTCTTCATCGGCCTCGCGGCCGGCCTCGCCGCCTGCGGTCACGACGGCAGCGACAGCACCGAACCGGTCGGCCCGACGGTGGACGGGGCGGTCGACGACGACCCGGCGACGCTGCCGGCCGACGATGCGACGGGTGCGCCGCCCGCCGGCACGATGCTGGCCGCGAGTGCGATGGCGAACCTGCAGTCGAAGCCGGGCGGCACGGCCGGCGGCACGCTGATGTTCGAAGTCGCCGACGGCGGCGTGCGGATGACGGGCGGCCTCACCGGCCTCGATCCCGACGCGACGCACGCGATGCACATCCACGAAACCGGCGACTGCAGCGCGCCGGACTTCAGCAGCGCCGGTGGCCATTTCAATCCCGACGACGCGCCGCACGGCGACCGCGCCGGCGCGGGCCCGCACCACGCCGGCGACATGCCCAACCAGGCGGCGGACGCGGCCGGCAATTCGCGCGTCGACCGCGTGCTCGACGACGTGACGCTGGGCAGCGGCGGCGCCGACGACATCATCGGCAAGGCCGTGGTCGTGCACGAGAAGGCCGACGACTACACGACCCAGCCGAGCGGCGACGCCGGCGGCCGCATCGCCTGCGGCGTGATCGAAGCGGCGACGCCGGCCCCCGAATACCTCGGTCCGGCCGACGGCGACATCCCCGACGGCAGCGGCATTCCGGAAGGGCTCGATGTCGACGAGGGCGTGGAAGCGACCGAAGGTACCGGCGCCGCCGCCGAGACCGACAACCCGACCGACGTCGACGGCACCTGAAGCGCGACGGAGCGACCGGGCGATAATGCCCGCCTGACGAGGGCGGGCATGGCCGATTACCTGTTGTACGCGAGCGAACGCTACGCGCTGCCGATCCTGCGACCGGTGGCCGACGCGCTGCGCGCGCGCGGCGACCGCGCGCACGCCCTGCTGGTGCGCGGCGCCGCCGGCGCGTCGCTCGGCGACGACGTGCCCGCGGTCCGACCGCGCGGCGCCGTCGCGCTGAAGCCCCGCGCGGTGTTCAGCGCCGCCAACGACGTGCCCACGTTCGTCGCCGGCGCGAAGGTGCAGCTGTTCCACGGCTTCAACGTCGAGAAGCGCAGCGACGCGCGCGGCCACTTCCGCGTGCGCGGCCTGTTCGACCTGTACTGCACGCAGGGCCCGGCGACGACCGCGCCGTTCGCCGCGCTCGCGCGCGAGCACGGTCACTTCGCCGTCGTCGAGACCGGCTGGCCGAAACTCGACCCGCTGTTCGCGCCGCACGACACCGCCGCCGACGCGCTGCGCGCGCCCGCCGCCGGCCGCGAGGTCGTGCTGTTCGCGTCCACGTTCACCGAGCGCCTGAGCGCGGCGCCGCTCCTGCTCGACGCGATCGCCGCGCAGGTCGCGCGGGGCGACCGCTACTGGCTGCTGACGCTGCATCCCAAGTGCCCGCCGGTGCTGACCGATCGCTACCGCGCGCTGGCCGGGCCGAACGCGGCCTGGATCGACACCACGCAGCTGGTCGCCGCACAGCGCGCCGCCGACGTGCTGCTCGCCGACACCACCTCGGTCGTCTCCGAGTTCGTCGTGCAGCGCAAGCCGGTCGTCACTTTCCGCAACCGCGCGCCGAAGCCGCACATGCTCGACTTCGACGATCCGGCGCAGCTGCCGGCGATGCTCGCCCGCGCCTTCGCGCCGACGCCGGCGCTGCAGGCCGAGCTCGCCGCCTACGCCGACGCCATCCATCCCTCCCGCGACGGCCACGCCAGCGAACGCGTCCTCGCCGCCACCGACGCGCTCATCGCCGGCGAGCTCGGCACCCTTCGCCCCAAGCCCTTCTCCACGCTCTTCCGCCGCCTCCAGATCCGCCACGACCTCCGCTACTACTTCCCGTGACGCCTGTGGTGTTGCGCGGGTGGGCGGAGTACGAGGGTTCGGATGCAGGGCGTGGCGTGCTGAAGCCGCCGAAGGCCGAACCGCTTTACCGACCAGGCGCAGGTGCCGGCGGTTTCGATTTCGTGTTGACGCCGGCGAAACCGTGACGGTGGAGCGCGCGTCTTCGAGTTGCGGGGCATCGCAGACAAGGATGTCTGCGATGAGGCTACATGGACGTATTCACGCCGTCCCCGCAACTCGAAGACGCGTGATCCGCCCTCCCGCGTTCCATCCGCGGCAACGCGAAAGCGTCACCGCTGGCGGCCGATTTCCAGCAGGAAGACGCCATCGCCCCCCTCGCGCAGCCCGTACCCGAGCTGCAGCGGCCCGAGCCACGAATCGATGCCGAAGTACAGCGCGCCGTGGATCTCGGGCGTGCCGTCGTCGAAGACGCTGCCCTCGCTCCACGTCTTGCCGTACTCGAGCGTGCCGCCCAGTACCGCCGGCCGGTTGAGGAAGCGGCCGAGTTCGTACGTGTAGCCGCCGTAGGCGAGCGCGTAGTTGTCGGCGAGGCGCTCGTTCGGGCGGTAGCCGGCGAAACGGGTGAGGCCGCCGATGCGGAACTGGCTCGCGGCAGGCACGAAATCGTCGCTGGAGCCGTGCCAGCGCGCGCCGACGAAGCCGGAATGCCGGCCGATCGCGCGGGCGTGGATCACGTCGATGCCGCCCTGCACGAAGTCGGCGTCGGCGCCGAGCGTCGTGTCCGACAGCAGCGCGTTGGCGACCGCATACGTGCCGGCGCGCGGCAGGTAGGTGCTGTCGATGCGGTCCCACGTCGCGGCGAGTTCCACTTCACCCTGGTCGTAGTCGAGTTCGGGCAGCACCGCTTCGCCGAGCTCGAGTTCGGCGCGGCCTTCGCGGCGGCGCAGCGTCACGGTCGCGGCGCCGAAATTGCCGAACTCGCGGCCGAGCGTCGCCTCGCCGCCCCAGTTCGGCGCGCGGTAGCTCGCCACGCGTTCGCCGTCGGCGTCGTACGCGCTGAAACGCGGCGTCTCGACGCTGGCCGCGGCGGCCACGAACCATTCGCCGGCGGCGCCGATCGGCTGGTAGTAGTCGATCAGCAGCGCCGGTTCGTCGCCGACCTGCAGCAGTCCGCGCACCTCGCCGCCGAGCGTGTTCACCGGTGCGCGCAGCACGCCGCCGCGCAGGTTGAAGAAGAAATCGCCGCCGAAATCGGAATACATGCTCAGCCCGGTTTCGAGGTAGTTCGGGCCGACGCTGTGCGGCACGACGGTGACGACGATGCCGGTTTCGCCGTTCTCCTCCACCAGGTCCCACGTGACCAGGTCGAACGTGTCCATGCCGTGGATGCGCCGCAGATTGCGCTCGAGGCGGTCGGTGTCGAGCGGCTGCCCGGGCACGAGGTCGATGCGCGCCAGCAGTACCGAATCGGCGTAGCGGCTGCGGTTGTCGAGCCGCACGAAGGCGATGGCGGGCGGGCTCGTCGCCGGGTCGGGCCGCGCCGCCACCGACGCGCCGTAACCGGCGGACGCGAGCGAGAGGGCGGCGAGCTTCGGCGCCGCGCCGGCGACCGCCGCCGCGCCGACCGCGAGCGCATCGTCGAACCGGTCGAAGCTGTCGGTGCGCACGTCGGCGGCGAACGCCGGCTGCAGCAGCACGTCGCGCGGGCCGAGCGTCGCGATCTGCCGCTGCGCGCTGCCGACCGTCATGAAGCCGCTCACCTGGTCGACGATGTCGAGCGGCGACGCGCTCTCGTCGAGCTTGAGCAGCGGCGAGCCGACTTCCACCGCGATCACCACGTCGGCGCCCATCGCGCGCACCACGTCCACCGGCAGCTGGTTCGCGAGTCCGCCGTCGACGAGCAGGCGCCCGCCGTGTTCGGCCGGGCGGAACGCGCCGGGGATCGACATGCTGGCGCGCATCGCCGACGCCAGGCTGCCCTCGCCGATCACCACGGCCTGGCCCGAATTCAGGTCGGTCGCGACCGCGCGGAACGGAATCGGCAGGTCGTCGAAATCGTCGCGCGTGCCGACGGGCACGGTGAGGCGCTCCAGCGCGAGCATCACGTTCTCGCCGGCGGCGAGGCCCGACGCGAGCTTCAGGCCGGAATTGCCGATGCCGGGCTTGCCGGCGACGAGCGCGAGGTCGTCGTCGCGCTTGCGCCGGAACGACCGTTCGGCGCGCTGCACGCGATCGCGCGTCATCGCTTCCCAGTCGACTTCGCGCAGGCCGGCTTCGATTTCCGCCGCCGACATCCCCGACGCGTACAGCCCACCCACGAGCGCGCCCATGCTGGTGCCGGCGATGCAGTCC
>CBIHMN010000122.1:0-6470 GCA_966211005.1 uncultured Arenimonas sp. | reverse complement strand
TCGAGCAGCTGCGCGCCCTTGCGCACGCCGAGGTCGTCGACCGGCAGCACGTCGGGCCGGCCGAGCTTGAACATCAGCATCATCTCGACCGTCCAGCGGCCGATGCCGCGCACCGCCGTCAGCCGTTCGATGATCGCGTCGTCCGGCAGGGTCGCCATCTCGCGCAGCGACGGCACTTCGCCGGCCGCAGCGCGCGCCGCGAGGTCGCGCAGCGCGAGCGTCTTGTTGCCGGAGACGCCGCAGGCGCGCAGCGCCGGGTCGTCGATTCGCGCGAGCGTGTCCGGATGCAGCTTCTTCGCGCCGATGGCGGTCTCGACGCGGCCGACGATGGTGGCCGCGGCCTTGCCCGACAGCTGCTGGTAGAGGATCGCGCGGGCGAGCGCGTCGCAGGGGTCGAACGGCTTGCGCCACGCCGCCTGCACGTCGAGCGGGCCGATCCGGTCGAACCATCGGCCGAACTTCCGCTCGCGCCGGCGCAGGTGCGCGAGGCCGGCATCGACGTCGAAACCGCGCGGATGCCGCGTCGGCGCTTTCGCGGCGGTCATGACCGCACCGCGTCGGCGGCGACCAGCAGCCAGCCGACGATCAGCATCAGGCCGCCGGCGGGTGCGGCACCGGTCGACGTCGCGAGGAACGCGGCCGCCGCCAGCGACCCGGCGAACAGCACCAGTCCCGCGCCGAGGGCGGCGAGGCCGGCCAGCCGCAGCCGCGTGGACGCCGCCGGCGCGAGCAGCAGCAGCGCCATCCCGTGGCCGAACGCGAACGCCGCGGCGATCGCACCCTGCGTCGCCGCGTTCCCGTCCAGCCCGTGCATCGCCACCGCGGCCAGCGCGACCGCGGCGCTGCAGCACAGCGCGCCGAATCCCGCGAGCGCGCGACGCGGCAGGCTCACGGCGCGGGTTCGAAATAGTCGGCGCGCGACGTCATCAGCGCCTGCGCCTTGTAGGCCGGCAGCAGGAACCGCTTGCCGGCGAAACGGGCCCGCCATTCGTCGACCTGCGCGGACAGCGCCGCGACGCGCGCGTCGACGTCCTGCGGTGCGTCGTCGCCCTCGGCGCGTCCGAACCATGCGCGCGCGCGCGCTTCGTCGAACGCGACCGACAGGCGCGCCCAGGTGCCGCGGTCGCCCGGCCACGCGGCGACCGTCACGGCGATACCATCGACCGTCTCGAACACCGCGGTGCGCGTCGCCGCGACGCCGTCGTCCGCGGCGAGGTCGTCGAGCGCGAGCTGGTCGGTGAAACCGGCGGTCGCATTGCCCAGATCGGGCTCCGCGAGGCGCGCCGGCGACACGCCGTCGGGCGTGAACCGGTCGTCGACGCGCGCGAGCATGAACGCGCGGCCACTCGCGGGCGTGATCCGCACACGCTCGATCCGCGCGAGCGGCAGGTCGAGCAGGCGCCGGTCGAGCCATACCGCCGGGTCGCGCGCCGGAGCGACGTCCTCGTCGATCAGCCACGCCTGCGGATCGTCGCCGACGCGCACGTAGCTGCCACCGAGCGCCGGGTGGTTGCGACCGACCACGAGCACCACCGGCTCGCCACCGCCGGTGAGCCGCACTTCCGTGCCCTTCGCGGCCGCGCCGGCGACGTCCTCGACGCCGAGGCGCGCGTGGCGTGCGGGGTCGGCCGTCTTCGCCTGCAGCCGTTTCGCGGTGCCCAGCCGATGCAGCGCGTCGCCGATCTGGCGCTGGTTGCCGGGCCAGTCCAGCCGCGACGGCATCCGCCAGAGGCCGTCGCGCTTCTCCAGCACGACCAGCGACGCGTCGCCGGCGCCGACGACCTCGATGCGGTCGATCGCCTCGGCGCGCGCGGCGAATCCGGGCAGCACCACCGCGTCGGCGGGCGCGGCGCCTGGCGGCGACAGGCGCGCGTCGAGCGCCCACCACGCCGCCGCGGCCAGCGCGATCGCGCCGGCGATGCCGACCAGCAGCGGGCGACCGCGGATCATGCGTCGGCCGGGCGGCGCCGCGCCCAGCGCCGCCACGCGACCAGCAGCGCCGCCAGGGCGACCAGCGCCGGCATGCCCAAGATGTTCAGCAGCTTCAGTTTCGTGCCCAGCGCCTCGATGTCGGCGTTCAGGCGGTGCTGCACCTGCCGCAGTTCACGGCGCATCCGCAGCCGCTCGTCCTGGAAGCGCGCCACCTGCGCCTGCTGCTCGACCGTGAGCGGCTGCGCCTGCCCGTCGGCACCCGGCTGCTGCAGCGCCGACAGCTGCGCCTCCAGCTCGTCGATGCGCTGCTGCAGTTCCTGTTCCTTCGCGCGGTAGCGCTGCTCGGCGGCGCGCCGCAGCGATTCCACCTTCTCGAACGGCCGCGACGCCGCCGCGCGCGTGCGGATGGCGATCAGGTCGCCGTTGCCGACGAGGTTGTCGACCGCGTTGAAGACGAAATCGCCGTTGTTCGCGAACGGGTCGTACACCGGCTGCCCGAGGAAGCTGCTGGACTGCACCCAGAGCCGGTCGCTCAGCACGTCGGTGTCGGCGACGACGATGATGTTCGCCGGCTGCGTGCTGTGCGCGACATGGCCGGCACCGTCGCGCGCCGGGAACGCCGTGTCGAGTTCGCCGCCGAAGCGCGCGGCCAGCACGAACGGGGAACCGCCCGGCTTGAAGCCGTCGCGCAGCGCGTCGGGCGTGCCGGCGTTCTCGCGCACGGTCGCCACCGGCGCCAGCATCGACGCGCCGGAACTCTGCGCCAGCGCATCCATCGTCAGCGGCGACTCCTTCGCCAGCGACAGCGCGCCCGCCGACGACAGGTTCAGCGTCGCGAGCTCCGCCGACACGACGTCGCCCTGGTTGAGCGCTTCCTTGCCGAGGCCGAGCACCGCGAGGTGCCGCACCGGTGGTCCGTTCGGATCGGGCTGCACCTGCAGCGCGTGGCGGTCGTCGAGCACGACGCGCGTCGGGTCGTACTGGATGCCCCACGCGGCGAACAGTGCCGGCAGGTCGGACGCGCGCGGGATGTCGACCGACAGCGGATCGAGCGGATCGATCGCCGAGGCGTCGGCTTCCGAATCCGGGTCGACGAACACCAGCAGCCGGCCGCCCTTCAGCACGAACTGGTCGATCGCGTACAGCGCGTCGTCGGACAGGTCCTTCGGGTGCACCACCATCAGCAGGTCGACGTCGTCGGCGATCGACGAGATCGCGCCCTGCAGCCGGCGCAGCTCGAACAGCTCGGCGATCTGCCGGTCGACGACCCAGCCCGGGTCGGGGCGGCCGGAGGGATCCATCGACGGCCCGGTCGGCAGGCCGCTGATCAGCGCCACCACGGGCCGCGAATCGACGCCGAGCGTCGACACCAGCTTGGCGACGTCGTACTCGAGGAACGCTTCCTTGTCGGGCTGGATGAACGGCATCGTCGTCTCGCCGTCCGTGCTGTTCGTGCCGACCAGCCCGAAATACAGCTTGTCGCCGGTGCTGCCGAGCGGGATCGCCTGCAATCCGTACGCGGCGGCCTGGTCCTCGTCCTCGGAGAACGGCTCCGGGTCGATCACCTCGAAGGTGACGCTGCCGCCCGAACGCGCCGCGATCTCCTCGAGCAGTTCGCGCACCCGGGCGGCGAACACGCGGAACTGCTGCAGGTCGCGCGTCGCGTGCTCGGAGTAGTACAGCGTCAGGTGGATCGGTTCCTCGACCTTGTCGAGGATCGCCTGCGTGCCCGGCGAGAGCGTGTACAGCCCCTTGTCGGTGAGGTCGAGCCGCGCGCCGCGCAGCACGACCGACGACAGCGCGACCAGCGCGACGAACGCCAGCGCGATCGCGGCCAGCGCCAGCAGCGGGAAGGCGCGACGCGCGCGGTAGGAACCGGGTGCGGACGTCATCGCTCAGTCGGCCTTCTTCATGTCGATCACGACCACCGTCGCCGCCAGCCACGCGGCGATGCACAGCAGGAAGAACACCGCGTCGCGCAGGTCGAGCACGCCACGCGCGATCGCGTTGAAATGCGTCAGGAAGCTCAGCCCCGCGAACGCGTCGACCCACGCCTGCGGCGCCCAGCCGCGCACCAGGTCGAGCGCCATCGGGAAGCCCGCGAGCAGGAACAGCAGGCACACCACGACCGTCAGCACGAACGCCACCACCTGGCTGCGCGTGGCCGCCGACAGCGCGCTGCCGACCGCGAGGAACGCGCCGGCCATCAGCCAGCTGCCGACGTACGACGCGGCGATCACGCCGTGGTCGGGCGCACCGAGCCACGCCACGGTGGCCCACAGCGGGAACGTCAGCATCAGCGCGACGCCGAGGAACGCCCACGCCGCGAGGAACTTGCCCAGCACCGCCTGCCATGACGCCAGCGGCAGCGTCAGCAGCAGTTCCAGCGTGCCGGACTTGCGCTCCTCCGCCCACAGGCGCATCGCCACCGCGGGCGCGAGCAGCAGGTAGAGCCACGGATGGAAGCGGAAGAACGGCTGCAGGTCGGCCTGCCCGGCTTCGTAGAAGCCGCCGAGATAGAACGTGAACGCGCCGGCGAGCGCCAGGAAGATCACGAGGAACACCGCCGCCAGCGGCGTCGCGAAATAGCTGGCGAACTCGCGGCGGAATACCGCCCGGACCGGCGTCATTTCGCCGCCTCCGGCGCGGTGATGCGGCGGAACACCTCGTCCAGGCGTCCGCGCTCGCGCTGCAGGCCGGCGTGTTCGACGCCGCGCTGGCGCAGCCGCTCGGCCACCGCATCGAGCGCCACCGGGCGGCCCTGCGGGAACACATACAGGCGGCCGTCGACCGGATCCTGCTGGAAACCGCTGACGCCCGGCATCCCGTCGAGCGCGGCGCGGGCGGCGATGCTGTCGGTCGCGAGCAGCGACACCGCGCCCTGGTAGCGCGAGCGCGCGAGCAGGTCGGCCGGCGTCGCGTCGGCCAGCACCTTGCCGCGCGCGACGATCATCGCCCGCGTGCAGACCGCCTCGACCTCCTCGAGGATGTGCGTGGACAGCAGCACCGTGCGCTCGCGCGCCAGTTCGCGGATCAGCGCGCGCACCTCGTGCTTCTGGTTCGGGTCGAGGCCGTCGGTGGGTTCGTCCAGCACCAGCGCCGGCGGGTCGTGCAGGATCGCCGCCGCGAGGCCGACGCGGCGCTTGAACCCCTTGCTCAGCGTGTCGATCGGCTGGTGCAGCACGCCGCCGAGCGCGAGCCGGTCGATCACCGACTGCAGCCGCGTGCGACGCACTTCGCCACGCAGCCCGCGCACGTCGGCGACGAAACCGAGGAATCCCTGCGCGCCCATTTCCCCGTAGCCGGGGGCGCCTTCCGGCAGGTAGCCGAGCGCGCGCCGCGCGGCGATCGGGTCGGCCTGGACGTCGTGGCCGCAGACCACGGCGGTGCCGGAGGTCGGGGCGAGGAAGCCCGCGATCATCTTCATCGTCGTCGACTTGCCGGCACCGTTCGGGCCGAGGAAGCCGAGGACTTCGCCGGGTTCCACCGTGAAGCCGATGCCTTCCACGGCCAGCAGCCGGCCGTAGCGCTTGTGCAGGTCGCGGGCCTCGATCATCGGGATACGGGTGCCGGAAACGACGGGGCGGGCACGCGGCCCGCCCCGAAGGGGTGGATCAGGCCTCCGCCGGTGCGTCGGCGTCGGCGTCGGTGGCTTCCTCGTCGGCCGGCGCATCGGCGTCGGCCTCCGGGGCGTCCGGATCGGCGACCGTGTCTTCGTCTTCCTCGACCGGCTCGGGCGCGATCTGCAGGATCATGCCGTCCTCGACGCCCGGCACGCGGACCGGCCAGTACACGCGGAACTCGCTTTCTTCCAGCAGCATGTCCTTGATCGGATCGAGGTATTCCTCGAACGGCCGGCCGGTGGTCTCGCGGCCGCGCACCATCGCCCACGCGCGGACCAGGTCGCGGATGCGGGCCAGGCCCGGCGCCGGGCCGACGTAGGTGGTGACGGCGGCGCGCATGGCCGGCGTCTGCGCGTAGATGACCGGACCTTCGACGTCCACTTCGAAGCGCTCCAGCGGCGCGGCCGGATCGACCGGCGCGGTGGCGACCGCCGGCGCGTCATCGGCATCCGCCCCGGCGTCGTCCGCGTCGTCCGCGTCCCCGTCGGCGGCGTCCTCGTCATCGGGCAGGTCGGGACCGGTACCCTTGCGACGAACCGGCACGACCACGTCGAAGCCGTAGGTTTCCGTCGAGAAATCGTTGGTGACGATGCGCATCGGGCCGGCGGCCTCGAGGTCGTTCTTGCCCATCACCTGCTCGATCCACTTGAGCTGGTTGGACATCGCCTCGGCGATCTCGTCGTTCGCGCGCTTGGCCGTGGCGGTCGCCAGCAGCACGTTCTGCGCGGGCACGTCGACGAACTCGAACGGGTGCTCGTGGCCGCTGTAGTCGAAGCGCGGGATCGTCGCCAGCAGGTTGCCGAACTTCGTCAGGCCGCGCTTGATGTCGTCGCCGACGTTGTCGGTGACGTACAGGCCGGCGTAGCGGCCGATCAGGTCCCAGCCGTAATCGACGCTGTAGCGCTGCGTGATCTT
>CBIHMN010000121.1:0-6476 GCA_966211005.1 uncultured Arenimonas sp. | reverse complement strand
GCCGGCATCGCGTGCCCGGCATGCGGATCGGGGTCCGCTTGCGCGGCGTGGCCGCCGTCGTGCGCGCCATGATCCATCGCCATGTCGCGCATCGTCAGGATCGGCCGCGGATCGAGCGGCGGGATCGGCGCACGCAGGCCTTCGCGCACCGCGAGCGTGCCGGCGACGAACCCGGTGCGCGCCGAATCCTGCGCGAAGATCGTGAACGCGTCCTGCCCGTGCGGCTCCACGATCACGTCGTAGGTTTCGGCGGTGGCGATGCGGAATTCGTCGACCGTCACCGGATGCACCGGCTGGCCGTCGGCGGCCACGACGGTGAGCTTCAGGCCGGGGATGCGCACGTCGAAATACGTCATCGCCGAGCCGTTGATGAGGCGCAGGCGCACCTTCTCGCCGTGCCGGAACAGGCCGGTCCAGCCGCCGGCGGTGGTCGTGCCGTTCATCAGGTAGGTGTACGTGTTGGCGTTGACGTCCGACAGGTCGGTGGGCGTCATGCGCATCGCGCCCCACATGCCGCGGTCGGCGAGCGTCGCCTCGAGGCCGTGCGCGCGCACGTCGCGGGCGAAGTCGGCGACCGTGCGCTTGTAGAGGTTGTCGTGGTCCGACATCTTCTTCAGGCGGGCGAACAGCGCGCCCGGCTCCAGGTCGGTCCAGTCGGTGAGCAGCACCACGTAGTCGCGCTGCGCGGCGATCCGCTCGGGCCCCGCGGGATCGATCACCAGCGCGCCGTACAGCCCGGCCTGTTCCTGGAACGCCGAATGGCTGTGGTACCAGTACGTGCCCGCCTGCTTCACGTCGAAGCGGTAGTGAAACGTTTCGCCCCGCGCGATGCCGTCGAAACTGATGCCCGGCACGCCGTCCATGTTCGCGGGCAGCAGGATGCCGTGCCAGTGGATCGAGGTCTGGTGCCCGTGGATCGAGCCGGCGGGCAGCGCGTTGCGCACGCGCAGGTCCACGGTCGTGCCTTCCTTCCAGCGCAGGATCGGCGCCGGCAGCGAGCCGTTCACGGTCACCGCCGGCCGCACGCGGCCGGTGAAGTCGACCGGCGTCTCGCCGATCACGAGGTCGAAACCGGTACCGCGCAGCACATTGAAGTCGCCGACGCGCGGCCGCGGTCGCGACCACGCGGCGCCGGGAAGCAGCGTCGCGACACCGCCGAGCGCGAGGCCCTGGACGAAGCGGCGGCGCGAGAGCGCATCGCCACCGGCGGGGTGATCGGAAGAAGACGACATCGGACCTCCGGAAAGGCGGCCATGGTACTGCACCGTCATCGGCGCGATTCATGACACGGCACGACCGATGGCGGGATGATGGCCGCGACGCCACCGGAGTCCCGCCATGATCGAGCTCGTCATCCCGCCGCGCCGTCGCGACCTCGGCGCGTTCGAAGTCGGCCGCGTGCTGCCGTTCGCGAAGCGCCGGATGGTCGGGCCGTACATCTTCTTCGACCGGATGGGCCCGAAAGACCTCGCGCCCGGCCTGCCGCGCGAGGCCGACGTGCGTCCGCATCCGCATATCGGCCTGTCGACGATCACGTATCTGTTCGACGGCGAGATCATGCACCGCGACAGCCTGGGTTCGTCGCAGGCCGTGCGCGCCGGCGAGGTGAACTGGATGACGGCCGGCCGCGGCATCACGCATTCGGAGCGGTTCGAGAAGGCGCGCGCGCAAGGCGATCGGCTCGACGGCATCCAGGCATGGGTCGCGCTGCCGACAGAGCGCGAGGAGATCGACCCGGGCTTCTGGCACACCCCGGCGGACGCGCTGCCGGTGTTCGACGGCGACGGGCTCGTCGGGCGGCTGATCGCCGGCTCGCTGGGTGGCCTGACGTCGCCGGTGCGGATCGATTCACCGCAGTTCTACGTGCACTGGCAGCTGCGTGCCGGCGCGCGTGCGTCGCTGCCGCCGGAGTACCCGCAGCGCGCGGTGTACGTCGCCAGCGGCGACGTGGAGGTCGACGGGCAGCGCGTGCAGGCCGGCGACATGGCGGTGCTCGCCGCCGGCGGCGCGGTGACGGTGACGGCGCTCACCGACGCGGTGGTGATGGCGCTCGGCGGCGAACCGGTCGGCCCGCGCTACATCGACTGGAATTTCGTGTCGTCGTCGCTGGAGCGCATCGACCAGGCGCGCGCCGACTGGGCCGCCGGCAGGATGAAGCTGCCGGACCTGGACGATGGCGAGTTCATTCCGCTGCCGGCCCGGCTGGGCGCGGCGCCGGAACCGATGTCCTGAAGGGGCGCAAGCGTGTGGTGGGCCCACCAGGACTCGAACCTGGAACCAAGGGATTCGCGTGACCCGAAGGTTTCCCTCCGGCGCGGACTATCTCTTCACCCTTCGCGTCGCGACGCGGCGCGGATGGGGTGCGGGACGCTCGAGCCTGTCATCAAGGGCACTGCAGCCCCCAGGTAGTCTCTGCACCTTCCGGCGGTGTACCGCCGGCTTGGCTCAGGATCACCACCGGCCGAACCGCTGAGGCTTCCCTGAGTTCATCCCGTTCCCGTCCACCGGTTCCCCGATGGCGGCACCTTTCGATGAGTCCCCTGCTCTAACCGTTGAGCTATAGGCCCTGAAACGGCTCTCATGCTACGAGACCGTCGCATTACAAGCTAGCCACATGGAAACCGCTACCGCGTCGTCGCATTGCGTCGTGTGTGACGCTGCTCTGGAGGGGCGCCAGCGGCGGTTCTGCTCACGTGTCTGCAAGAATTCCGATACGAATTGCAGGCACCAGAATTACCTCTCGCAATCCAAGCGGGGCGCCTCGCGGAAGTCGCGCTGGATCGCCGCTTTTGGTGGGAGTTGCTCTCGCTGCGGCTACCGCCGGAACAGTGCTGCTCTGGCATGGCACCACACCAATCCGTCGACCAAGGCTTTCGAGCTTGATCTTCGGAACCTCTCGAATCGGAGCGACGAGGCTATTGCCAAGGAAATGGCCAAATGCATTCTCGTATGCGCGAACTGCCACGCGGAACTTCATTTCCCCGGACATCGACTGTTGTGACCAGACTCGAAGCTGCCCGTCACTCATCAGCGTCAGGTTCAGCCGCCGTCGCCTCCTGCACTTCTTCGTCTGCGCCGGTAGCTGCGCTGTCTACCGCCTGACGAGGTACCGGAAGTTCTTCGACGAATGCCTCAGGCACCACCGGCCTTACGTCCGGCACCACGCGCCAGATCGTGTTCGACAGGTCGTCGGCGACGATCAGCGCGCCGCGCGGGTCGACGGTGACGCCGACCGGGCGGCCGAAGGTGTGGCCGTCCTCTTCGCGGAAGCCGGTGACGAAATCGATCGGATCGCCGGCCGGGCGGCCGCCGCTGAACGGCACGAACACGACCTTGTAGCCGGCCGGGTCGAGCCGGTTCCAGCTGCCGTGTTCGCCGACGAACACGCCGTCGGCGAACGGCGGACCCATCACGGCGCTGGAAAACGCGACCCCGAGCGCGGCGACGTGGGAGCCGAGCGCGTAGTCGGGGGCGATCGCTTCGGCGACCTTCTCGGGATTCCGCGGCCGCGGCCGCGGGTCGATATGGCCGCCCCAGTACGACCACGGCCAGCCGTAATGGGCGCCGTCGCGCACCGACGTGAGGTAGTCGGGCACGAGGTTCGGGCCGATCTCGTCGCGCTCGTTCACCACGGCCCACACCGTGCCGGTGCCGGGCTGCACCGCCAGCGCGGTGGGATTGCGCAGGCCGGTGGCGTAGGTGCGGTGGGCGCCCGTGTCCGGATCGATCTCCCAGATCTGCGCCCGGTCCTGTTCGACATCGAGGCCACGCTCGCCGGCGTTGCTGTTGGAGCCGATGCCGACGTACAGATACGCGCCGTCGGCGGTCGCGGTCATCGCCTTGGTCCAGTGGTGGTTCACCTCGCCGGGCAGCATCGTCACCGATTCCGGCGCGCCGGCGGCCTGCGTCTGGCCGTCGCGGTACGCGAAGCGCACGAGTTCGCCCTGGTTCGCGACGTAGATGTACCCGTCGATGTACGCGAGGCCGTACGGCGCGTCGAGGCCGCTCGCGAACACCGTCTGCAGTTCGTACGTGCCGTCACCGTCGGCGTCGCGCAGCAGCGTGAGGCGGTTGCCGCTCTCCACCTGCGTGTTGCCCATCGCCTTGATCTTGCCGGCGATGACGTCCTTCGGCCGCAGCTTCGGCGCCCGGCCGCCGCGGCCTTCGGCGACGAGAATGTCGCCGTTCGGCAGCACCAGCGTCTGCCGCGGTATCTGCAGGTCGGTTGCGATCGCGGTGATGGTGTAACCGGCCGGAACGACCGGTCGGCGGTCGCCCCAGCCGGCCGGGTCGGCGATGTTCATCCGTGGCACCAGCGTCGACTGCTGCTCGGGGAGCGTGGGATGGGGACCGGTCTGGTCGAGTTCGGGATCGCTGCCGCCACAGGCGGCGAGCAGCGTGGCGGCGGTCGCGAGAGCGAGGTGACGGATGTTCACAGGACACCTCCGGCGCGGGGACGCGTGAAGCCCAGCCAGGTCGCGATCGCCGCGAGCACGGCCGCGACCAGCGACAGCCACAGACCCTCCGGCATCGTCGCCCACGCGTCGCTGGCATGCACCAGCGAATCGACGAAGCCGACCCCCCACAGCACCAGCAGCACGACGACATAGACCAGCGCGCGACGACCGCGGAACAGGCCGATCAGCGCCAGCAGCAGCGGCACCGCGGCGAACACCAGCGCGCCGGCGAGCAGCCATTGCGCGAAGTTGATCCACTGGATCACTTCGGTGCGGTAGTACGCGATGTCGCTCAGCAGCGCGCCGAGGAACAACGGCAGCGCGCCGGCGAGGAAGATCCGGTGCAGCGGATGCCACGGCGCGACGGTGCTCGCGGGGTGGCGTTCGTCAAGGACCATTTCCATTCTCCTGTATCCGTGCGAAGGGGTGGGTGCGCGGCTCAGGCGTCGCGCGGCAACACCGAGGTCACGCGCGCGACGAAGTCGTGGAATTCCTGCATGTACCGGCGCAGGAAGTCCTCGGTCGACTGGACGGTGACCTTGCCGTCGTCGTCGACGAGGCCGTCGCTGTACTGGATGTACGCCTCGGGCGAATTCATCTGCGGCATGTTGAGGAAGCCCAGGACGCTGCGCAGGCTCTGCTGGGCGATGGCGGTACCGAGCGCGCCCGGCGAGGTGCCGATCACCGCCGCGGGCTTGCGCGCGAACGAGTTCGTGCCATACGGGCGGCTCGCCCAGTCGATCGCGTTCTTCAGCGCGCCGGGGATCGAGCGGTTGTATTCGGGGCTGATGAACAGGACCCCGTCGACGGCCTTGATCGCGTCCTTGAACGCGCGCCCTTCCGGCGGGTAATCCGCATCGAAATCGGGCGTGTACAGCGGCAGTTCGCGGAAGGAGATCTCGGAAAACTCCAGCGCCTCGGGCGCCAGCCTGATCAGCGCCTTCGACAGGCGTCGGTTGATCGAGGTACTCGACAGGCTGCCGACGAGATAGCCGATCCGGTACGTGCGCATGGGGATTCTCGCGAAAGGGTTCGCCTCGACCATACGCCGGGTACCGGTTACGGCCGCGTCGGTTTTCCGGGGCGCGAGCGACGACGCGTCCTCAATGCGGATCGGGTTCGTCGTCGCCGGAGCGATCGAGGCGCCGCTCGATCGGGCGCAGCAGCCACAGGGTGGCGAGCGTGATCAGGCTGATCAGCAAGGCGATCTCCACGCGGCCGAATCCCACGGCCGCGCCGAGGATGCCGGTGGAGAGGATGCTGGCGGCGGTCGCGGTGCCCTTCACGCGGTCGTCGGTCTTGAGGATCGCGCCGCCGCCGATGAAGCCGATGCCGGCGAGCAGGCCGCTGAGGAGACGGGCGTTGACCGTGGGGTCCTCGCCCGTGACGCTGGTGCCGACGAGGATGTACGCGCAGCAGGCCACCGCCACCAGCGGCAGCGTCCGCAGGCCCACCAGCCGGGTCGCGGCTTCCCGTTCCCACGCGATCGGAAGCGTGAGCGCGAACGCGGTCAGGATGTAGAGACCATGGGCGGCGAACGCCGCCCAGGAAATCGCCGGAAATTCCATCGCGTCACCGTCGCACACCGCGCGCGGTGTGCCGGTGAAGCCGCTCCTACTCGAGGTCGAGGAAGGAGCGCAGCTGTTCGCTGCGGGTCGGGTGGCGCAGCTTGCGCAAAGCCTTGGCTTCGATCTGGCGGATGCGCTCGCGGGTGACGTCGAACTGCTTGCCGACCTCTTCCAGCGTGTGATCGGTGTTCATGTCGATGCCGAAGCGCATGCGCAGCACCTTGGCTTCCCGCGGCGTCAGGCCGGAGAGCACGTCGCGCACGGTTTCCATCAGGCCCAGGTTCGTGGTCGCCTCGATCGGCGACTCGATGCTGACGTCCTCGATGAAATCGCCGAGGTGCGAATCCTCGTCGTCGCCGATCGGCGTCTCCATCGAGATCGGCTCCTTGGCGATCTTGAGCACCTTGCGGATCTTGTCCTCGGGCATCTCCATCTTCTTCGCCAGCTCTTC
>CBIHMN010000120.1:0-6486 GCA_966211005.1 uncultured Arenimonas sp. | reverse complement strand
ACGTACTGCGCGCCGAACGCGAGGAACAGCAGGATCACGACGACCTTGATCGCGACGATGACCGAATTGACCATCGCCGACTGCGTGATGCCGACGTAGCACAGGCCGCTGATCGCCGCGATGATCAGCACCGCGGGCAGGTTGATGATGCCGCCGGTGTAGGCGAGCGACCCTTCCACCATGTTCAGCGGCGCCTGCGACAGCGCCGTCGGCAGCGCCATGCCGAGGTTGCCGAGCATGCTGTTGAGGTAGCCCGACCAGCCGACCGCGACGGTCGACGCGGCGAACATGTATTCGAGCACCAGGTTCCAGCCGATGAACCACGCGACGAATTCGCCGAGCGTGGCATAGGAATACGAGTAGGCGCTGCCGGACACCGGCATCATCGCCGCGAACTCGGCGTAGCACAGGCCGGCGAACGCGCAGGCGATGCCGGCGATGACGAAGCTGAGCATCACGGCCGGGCCGGCATACGCGGCGGCGGCCTGGCCGCTGAGCACGAAGATGCCGGCACCGATGACCGCGCCGACGCCGAGGAACACCAGCTGGCGCGCGGTGAGCGTGCGCTTGAGCGTGGCTTCGCCGGTCAGGCTGCCTTCGACCGGCTCGCCGGCGTCGACGTGCGGGGCCGGAGCGACCGGCTTGACCGCGAACAGATTCTTGAGCATTCGATTCCCCTGGAACGGATTGGAACGGGCCTGGCGGCGTCGCGCGCCGCGCACCCCGGCGCGAACGGCGGGCCACCATAACCCGGCCCGGGAAAAATCGGCAAGACGCAGTGCGGGGGCGGTTCCTGCCAGAATCGCGGCCCATGACTTCCGACCTGATGCCGACCCGCGAAGCGCCCCTGCCGCTGTCGCGGATGCTGGCCGACTACGCGATCCGCCACCCCGACGACGCGGCCGTGGTCGCAGAATTCCGGCGCTTCCTCGAGTCGTCGCCGGCGACCTTCGAGCGGCGGCACCCGGTGGGGCATTTCACGGGTTCGGCGTTCGTCGTCAGCGCCGACGGCGAGCGCACGCTGCTGATGCACCACCGCAAGCTGGGCCTGTGGGTGCAGCCGGGCGGGCACGCCGACGGCGACCCCGACCTGGCGGCGGTCGCGCTGCGCGAGGCGCAGGAGGAAACCGGGCTGCGCGGGCTGACGCTCGAACCGGGCATCTTCGACCTCGACCGCCACGCGATCCCGGCGCGCCGCGACGAGCCGGAACATTTCCACTACGACGTGCGTTTCGTCGTTCGTGCCGCCGCGGGCGAGGCGTTCGCGCTCAACGAAGAATCGCTGGCGCTGGCGTGGCGGGCGATCGGTACGGTGGCGGCCGACCCGCAGGCGGACGCGTCGGTGCGGCGGATGGCGCGCAGATGGCTCGCGCGCCGCGAACCGCCCGCGTGAGCGGGCGGCGCGCGCGGCGTCGCATGTCAGTGGTTGGACCGCTCCGCCCGCCCTGCGAATTCGCCGGTCGCCGTCGACACTTCGATGCGCTCGCCGGTGACGATGTATTCCGGGACCATGATCTCGATGCCGGTATTGAGGCGCGCCGGTTTCGGACGCTTGGTCGCGGTGCCGCCCTTGAGTTCCGGCGGGGTGTCGACCACTTCGAGCACCACCGACGGCGGCAGCTGCACCGCGACCGGCGCGTCTTCGATCAGCAGCACGTAGCAGCCCTCGAGGCCTTCGGTGATGTAGCCGGCGGCGTCGCCGACGACGTCGGCGTCGAGCTGGTAGGGCGTGTAGTCCTCGGCGTCGAGGAAGACGAAGGCGTCACCGTCCTTGTACGAGAAGTTCGATTCGCGCCGGCTCAGCTCGACCTCGCGCAGCTCGTCCTCGGCGCCGACGCTGAGGTCGTACTTCACGCCGCCGGGCACCGAATACATCGTGAAGCGGTACTTGACGTTGCCGCCGCGGCCCTGGGGCGAACTGCGTTCGATATCGCGCACCTGGTACACGGTGCCGGCGTGTTCGATGACGTTGCCTTTCTTTACGTCGAAAGCTTTCATTTCGTTCGCATCGCGGCTGAAGCCGCTCCTACAGTGGGGATCGGGTGGTTATTTCGGCGCGAGGCGGACGGCGCCGTCGAGCCGGATCGTTTCGCCGTTGAGGTAGCGGTTGCCGAGGATGTACGCGACGAGGTCGGCGAACTCCTCCGGCCGGCCGAGACGCGACGGGAACGGGATCGAGGCCGACAGCGACTGCTGCACGGCTTCCGGCATGCCGTCGACCATCGGTGTCCAGAAGATGCCGGGAGCGACAGTGTTGACGCGGATGCCGAAGCGCGACAGCTCGCGCGCCATCGGCAGCGTCATCGCGACCACGCCGCCCTTCGACGCGGAATAGGCGGCCTGGCCGATCTGCCCTTCGTACGCGGCGACGCTCGCGGTATTGACGATCACGCCGCGCTCGCCGTCTTCGCCGGCAGGCAGGTGCTGCATCAGGTCGGCGGCGGCCTTGGCGACGTTGAAGCTGCCGACGAGGTTCACCATCACCGTCGTCGCGAAGGTCTTCAGCGGCATCGGCGCTTCCTTGCCCAGCACGCGACCGGCGCCGAGGATCCCGGCGCAGTTGATCGCGGCGTTGACGCTGCCCATGAAGTCGCGCGCCGCGGCGACATTGGCGACGACGGCCGCCTCGTCGGTGACGTCGACCCGGAAATAGCGCGCGGCGCCCTCGCCGAGCTCGGCCACGGCGGCGGCGCCCTTTTCGTCGTTCACGTCGAACAGCGCGACTTTCGCGCCGGCCGCGACCAGATGCCGGGCGACGGCGAAGCCGAGGCCGGAAACGCCGCCGGTGACGACGGCACGGATGTCGTTGAGCTGCATGGATCGCCCCTCGGGGAAAGGCGGCGATTCTAAGCGATCCGCCGTCGTCGCGGCGCGCCCGCCGTACCCCGCCTCAGGCCGGCAGCGACACCGTGTCGCGCAGCCCGGCGTGCCGCGCGTAGTCGCCGAACGCCTCGGCGTCGAGCGCCCGCGAGAACAGGAAACCCTGGCCCACGCCGATGCCGAGCCCGGTGAGGAAATCGCGCTGCGCCGGGGTCTCGACGCCTTCGGCGACCACCTCCAGCCCCAGCCCGCGGGCCATCCCGGCGACCGCCTGGCAGATCGCCACGTCCGACGGATTGGCCGGCACGCCCTGCAGGAATCCCTGCGCGAGCTTCAGCCCGTGGATCGGCAGCCGCCGCAGGTAATTGAGCGCGCTGTAGCCTTCGCCGAAATCGTCGATCGTCAGCACCACGCCGAGGCCGCGCAGCGTCTCGAACGTGCGGTGCGTGTCGGGCGCGTCCTCGATCAGCACGCGCTCGGTGAATTCCAGCTCCAGCGCCGAGCCGGGCAGGGCGTGCTCGCGCAGCGCGTCGCGGATGATCTGCGGCAGGTCCTCGGTGAGGAACTGGCGATACGACACGTTCACCGCGATGCGTTCCAGCCGCAGCCCGGATTCGCGCCAGATCGCCATCTGCCGGCAGGCGGCCTGGATCACCCACGCCCCGATGCGCACGATGTCGCCGGTGGTCTCCGCATGGCCGATGAAATGGTCGGGCCGCAGCTCGCCGAGCACCGGGTTCGACCAGCGGATCAGCGCCTCGGCGCTGCAGACGCGACCGTCGCGCAGCGTCACCAGCGGCTGGTAGACGAGGTGGAACTCGCCGTTGTCGACCGCGCGGCGCAGCTGGCCTTCCACCTGCACGCGGTCGTGCTGCTTCTGCGCCAGCTCCGGGTTGAACCGCTGCCACGTATTGCGGCCGCGGCGCTTGGCGTCGTACATCGCGGTGTCGGCGTTGTTCACCAGCTGCTGCACCGTGCGGCCGTGCTCCGGATGCCGCGCCAGCCCGACGCTGGTGGTGATCGTGAATTCCTCGCCGGCGTAGCGGAAACTGTCGCCGAACGCCTTCGTGATGCGCTCGGCGAGCGCGTCGGCCGCAGCGGGGTCGTCGCCGAGTTCGGCGAGCACCAGGAACTCGTCGCCGCCGAAACGGGCCAGCAGCCCGGTGTCGCCGATCGCGCGTTCGAGGCGGCGCGCCACGTTCACCAGCAGGTGGTCGCCGGCGCTGTGGCCCAGCAGGTCGTTCACCAGCTTGAAGCGGTCGAGGTCGATGTACGCCACCGTCGTGCCGGCGTGGCCGGAACCGATGCGCCGCTCCAGTTCGGTGAGCACGCCGTCGCGGTTGAGCAGGCCGGTCAAAGCGTCGGTACGCGCCTGGCTGCGCAGCGCCTCCTCGATCTGTCGGCGCTGGGTGACGTCCTGCAGCGTGCCGTTGATGCGTGTCGACATCGGCGCGCGGCCCTCGGACTGGCCGATCAGGCGCACCCAGTGCGATTCGCCGTCGGGGCGCTGCAGCGGCACCTCGAGGTCGAAGCCGCCGCCGTCGCGGACCAGGCTCTGCACCGCGTCGGCGACGGCGTCGCGCGAGGCGGGCTGGATCTGCGCCAGCAGGTCGGGCAGGCCGCGCGGCGGGTCGTCGCGCCGGCCGAGGATCCGCAGCGCCTCGTCGGTGAAGTACAGGCGGCCGCGGCCGCCGTCCCATTCCCAGCCGCCGACGCGCGCCAGCGCCTGGGCGCGCAGGAACAGCGCGCTGTCGCGCTTGAGTTCGGTCACGTCCGAGAACAGCGTCACCACCTGGTGCGGCGTCGCCGACCCGGGCTTGAACTGCGGCACGGACGTGGCCGAAATCCACGTCAGCTGCTGCTTCTGGCGATGGTGCAGCCCGAGCAGCGTGCTCTCGACGATGCGCCCCGACGCCAGCGCGCGCATCGGCGGCATGTCGCGGAACGCGATCGGCCAGCCGCGATGGTCGATCACCAGCCAGTCCTGCCAGCGCAGCGCTTCGCCGATGTCCTGCGCCTCGTCGAGGCCGAGGATGCGGAAGGCCGCGGCGTTGGCCGAGCGCACCGCGCCGTCCGGGCCCTGGAACAGCACGCCCTTGTCGATCGCGACCAGCAGCGCGTGGTAGTTCATCTCCGCCTCGCGGCGGTGCGACAGGTCGCGGGCGACCGCGATCACGTTGTGGTGCGGGCCGTCCTGGAAACCGGCCGAGTGCACTTCCACCGGGAACCGGCTGCCGTCCGAGCGCATGTTCTCGACCTCGACGACGAAGGTCTCGCCGCGGCCGAGCGCTTCCATCACCGGCGCCATGTGATCGGCCGGCAGGTCGGGATTGATCACGTGCACCAGCCGGCCGACGATCTCGTGCCGCGGCCGGCGATACGCGCGCACGCCGGCGTCGTTGAGCTCCAGCACGCGGCCTTGCGCGTCGAGCACGCTGATCGGGTCGGGCACGGCGTTGAACAGCGAATCGTAGCGGCGATGCGTCGCGTCGACGTCCTCGTGCAGCGCCTGCAGGCCCGCACGCAGCTCGCGCAGCAGTTCGGGGGTGGCGGACTCGGCGCCGCGCAGCACCGCGTCGATCCGCTCGATCAGGCCCGCGACGCGCGTGCCGCCGTCATGGACGGCGTCGGAGGTGTCGCGGTCGCTGCGTGGCGTGTCTCGTTGCATGCGAAACCGGTCGATGCATCGCGAGGGACGACCCGAGCATACACCCGGGCCTTCGGCACGCCAGCCGCCCTCAGGCGGATGCGAGCGTGACCTTGCTGCCGGAAACGCGACCGAGCAGGCCGGCCAGCCAGCGGCCGGTATCCACCAGCGCCGCGAGGTCCACGCCGGTCTCGATACCCATCCCCTGCAGCATGTAGGCCACGTCCTCGGTGGCGACATTGCCGCTGGCACCCGGCGCGTACGGGCAGCCACCGGTGCCCGACACCGCCGCGTCGACCACCGCGACGCCTTCCTCCAGACACGCCAGCAGGTTCGCCAGCGCCTGCCCGCGCGTGTCGTGGAAATGCACGGCGAGGGCGGGCATCGGGACCGCACCGGCGACCGCGCGCAGCATCGCCCGCGCCTTGGCCGGCGTGCCGATCCCGATCGTGTCGCCGAGCGACACCTCGTAGCAGCCGAGGTCGTGCAGCCGCTTCGCGACGCGCACCACGTCGGCCAGCGGCACCTCGCCCTGGTACGGGCAGCCGAGCACCGTCGACACATAGCCGCGAACGCGCACGCCGTCGGCGCGCGCGCGCTCGAGCACCGGCACGAAGCGCGCGAGGCTCTCGTCGATCGTCGCGTTGATGTTCTTCCGGCTGAACGCCTCGGACGCGGCCGCGAACACCGCGACTTCGGTCGCGCCCACCGTGCGGGCCCGTTCGTAGCCCTGCAGGTTCGGCACCAGCACCGGGTAGGCGACGCCGTCGCGCTTCGCGATGCCGGTGAACACCTCGGCGGCGTCGGCGAGCTGCGGCACCCATTTCGGGCTGACGAAACTGGTGGCCTCGATCGTGCGCAGGCCGGTCGCCGACAGGCGGTCGATCAGCGCGATCTTCGCCGCCGTGGGAACGTGCGCCTTCTCGTTCTGCAGGCCGTCGCGCGGCCCGACCTCGACGATCCGCACGGCGGCGGGCAGCGCCATCGTCAATGCCCTTCGAGGCGGCGGAAGCGCGCCG
>CBIHMN010000119.1:0-6501 GCA_966211005.1 uncultured Arenimonas sp. | reverse complement strand
TGCGCGCAGCGTCGACTTTTCCGACGGCGCCAGCGCCTGCCAGGCGGCGAACGGCGCCCGGCGATGGGCCCGCTCGGCCGCGGGCAGCGCGTCCCACGCCTTCATCCGGGCGGCCAACGCTTGCTGCTCGGCCGGCGGCAGCGCCTGCCAGTGGGCGGCGTTCGCCTTCAGACCGGCGCGCGTCGCCTCATCCAGTTCGTCCCACGTGTCTTCCAGCGGCGCCAGCAACTGGCGCGGCCCGGCCTCGATCGTGGAAAACGCGCCCACCGGCGCGGCCAGCGCCATCACGAGTGCCGCGGTCACGGCCACGCGGCGGCGGTCAGGGCGTGTCATCGGCGGTCTCCGTCGGGGGCTCGGCCGTCGCCGGCCCGGCGGCCGCCGGCGGTTCCGCCTGCGCGGCGGCCTCGGCGAGCAGCTCGGGGTGGTGGGCGAGCCAGCTCAGGAACGCCACGTCTTCGGCGATCCGGGCGTCGTCGGGCGCCGCCAGCTGGGCGTAATCGGGGTGCATCACGATGTCCGACGCCGGCGTGGCCTCCGGCACGGGGGTCACGGATTCCTCCGGCAGCGTCGCGGTGGTGCCGGGCGCCAGGCTCCTGCCGACGTCGAGGAAGGTCGCCACGAACACGAGCGCCAGCACGCCCAGGGCGATCCACAGCGCACGCAGCAGCCACGGCGGCCGGGCGATCGGCGGCCGGCCGACCGGACGTTCGGCGGGTGCACCGAGCGCCCGATCGCGCAGGTCGGCGAGCGCGCGCGTGCGTTCTTCGGGGAGCGTCTTCACCTGGCGGTGCAGGCGCTCGCGCAGGGTGCGCAGCCCGGCGTAGCTCACGCCGGCCTCGCCCAGCTGCTGCAGCGCGCGTTCGAGCGCGAAGCGGTAGGTGTCCTCGGACACGCCGAGCACCTGCGCCGCATGCGCGAAGTCGAGCCCGGCGACCAGCCGCAACAGCAGGGCGGCCCGCGGGCCGCTGCCCAGGGTCACAAGCTCCGGGGCACCTCCCGTACCGCGCGACAACTCTTCCTGCGCCAGCAGCAGCGACCAGAAGCCCGCGGGCCACGACGAGAGCGGGCTGACCGCCGCCAGCGTCCGGAAAGCATGGATCGTGCGGCCGAGGGCCGCCTCGGCGTCCCGCTCGCCGCCGCACTGGACGTGGGCGAACACATAGGCGCGGCGTTCGATGCCGCGCAGGAACGCGGACGTCGCCGATGACGGAGCGGAGGCGGGAGGCGTCGGGGTGTCGGGCATCGCCGGGCATTCTATCGGCGCGGTCGCGATGACCGGGCGATTGACATCGCCGGAAACCGTGCTCCGCCGCGTCTGGCGCGGGTTCCGGCGTGGAACGTTGTGCACAGCGCCAACGCGCGCCGGGTGTTTCCCGCGCTCGACCCGGATTTCACGCGTATGACGATTTCGTGATCATGCCAACTCGTTGATTCACAACGAATATGACGCAATGGTTAAAAAGTGTTCAAGGCGGCTGCGGGGCGCGTCCGACGGGGGGCGCGCATGTGGCGTCGAGCGACCTTCCACAGAGTTATCCACATTCGATGTGGATAACGGAGATTCGTCATGGCTCACAGTGGCTTAGCTGCTATTCATCAAAATTCCTACAGCACTGTGCTGCAACTCGACTTCCACGTCCGGCGGCGAGGCGGAAGGCTAGAATCGACGCATGCCTGCCGCCCCCGAGATCGCGCTGCGCGTCGCCCTGCCGGTGCCGCTGCCGCGCGCGTTCGATTACCTGCCGCCGGCGGGGTCGACGCCCGGCGATGACTGGGTGGGACGCCGGGTGCGGGTGCCGTTCGGCCGCGGAACCCGGGAAATGGTCGGCATCGTCGTCGAATGCGTACCGATCGATGGCGATCTGAAGCAGGCCGTCGCCTGCCTCGACGCGACGCCGATCCTGTCGGGTGAGCTGTTCGCCACGCTGCGCTGGGCCGCCGCCTACTACCACGCGCCGCTCGGCGAAGTGCTCGCGCTGGCGATGCCCGGCGCCCTGCGCGCGGGTCAGGCCGCTCCGGAGACGACGCGCCACGGTTGGCGCCGGACGCCGGCGGGGGACGCCGCCGCCGCGGCCCCCGGCCGGGACGGCGCCCCGCGTCGACTCCTGCGCGACCTGCCGTCGGCGGGGGACGACTCGCCGCGCGACGAAGACGCGCTCGATCGCGACGGGACCGAGTGGCGGACGGCGATGCGCGCCCTCGCCCGTCGCGACCTCGTCGAGCGCGTGGTCGCCGCCGGGCCGCCGGTCGCCGACGCGCGCCCCGGTCCGGACCTCATGCGTGGCCAGGCGGCGGCGCTCGCGGCGCTGCGCGACGGGGACGGCTTTCGCGTGACGCTGCTGGAAGGCGTCACCGGCAGCGGCAAGACCGAGGTGTATCTGCAGGCGGTCGCCGATTGCCTCGCCGCGGGCCGGCAGGCCCTCGTGCTCGTGCCGGAGATCGGCCTGACGCCGCAGACGCTCGCGCGGTTCCGCGAGCGGCTCGGCGTGCCCGTGCTCGCGCTGCATTCCGGCCTCGCCGACGGCGAACGCGCGCGCGCGTGGACCGCGATGGCGCGGGGCGAGGGCCGCGTGCTGGTCGGCACGCGCTCGGCGGTGTTCTGCCCGCTGCCCGACGCCGGCCTGATCGTGATCGACGAGGAACACGACGGCTCGTACAAGCAGCAGGACGGCGTGCGCTACCACGCGCGCGACCTGGCGATCGTCCGCGGTCGCGCGCTGGGCGTGCCGGTCGTGCTGGGCAGCGCGACGCCGTCACTGGAATCGCTGCACAACGCGCTCGCCGGGCGCTACCGACATGTGCGGCTTGACCGGCGGGCGGGCGACGCGCGGCCACCTTCGGTGCGTGTCATCGACGTGCGCAAGCGGCCGCTGGTGCACGGGCTGTCGCAGGACCTGCTCGATGCCGTCGGCCGCTGCGTCGCGCGCGGCGAGCAGGCGCTGGTGTTCCGCAACCGCCGCGGCTACGCGCCGGTGCTGCTGTGCCATGACTGCGGCTGGAGCGCGCATTGCGCGCGCTGCGATGCGGCGATGACCGTGCACACCGGCGGACGGCGGCTGATCTGCCACCACTGCGGTGCCCGCGCGCGACCGCCCGACGCCTGCCCCGACTGCGCGAGCCTGGCGCTGATGCCGCAGGGCGCCGGCACCGAGCGTATCGAGCAGGTGCTCGCGGAACACTTCCCGGACGCGAAGCGGGTGCGCATCGATCGCGAGACGACACGCCATCGCGACGCGATCGAAAAGCACCTGCGCGCGTTCGGCGAATCGCCGGGCATCCTCGTCGGCACGCAGATGCTCGCGAAGGGGCACGACCTGCCGCGGCTGACGCTGGTCGCCGTCGTCGGCATCGACGAGGGCCTGTTCAGCGCCGACTTCCGCGCCGGCGAGAAGCTCGCGCAGCTGCTGATCCAGGTGTCCGGCCGCGCCGGCCGCGCCGCGCTGCCCGGCGAAGTCGTGCTGCAGACGCATCATCCCGACCACCCGCTGCTGACCACGCTGCTCGCCGGCGGCTACCCGGCGGTCGCGGCGCTGCAGCTCGCGGAACGCGAGGCCGCCGGGTTCCCGCCGTTCGCGCACCTCGCGCTGCTGCGCGCCGAAGCCCCCTCGGAAGCCGACGTGCAGGGCTTCCTGCAGGCCGCGCGCGACGCGTTCCCGCCGACGGACGCGGTGGAGGTCAACGGTCCGATGCCGGCGCCGATGGCGCGCCGTGCCGGCAAGGCCCGCGGCCAGCTCCTGCTCGGGGCTTCGACGCGAGCGCCGCTGCACGAAGCGCTCTCGACGTGGCTGCCCGCGCTGCAGGCGATGAAGTCGGGGCGGCGCGTGCGGTGGGCGGTGGATGTGGATCCGACGGATCTGTACTAGACGCTGGCGAGGGAGACCTATGTCGAACGGGAATGCGATGCCGCCAACCCCTCATGTCGTCGTGCTGGGCGGCGGGTTCGGCGGGCTCTGGGCGACGCGCGGGCTCGCGTCGGCGCCGGTGCGCATCACGCTCGTCGACCGGACGAACCATCATCTGTTCCAGCCGCTGCTGTACCAGGTGGCGACGGCCGGCCTTTCCGCGCCCGACATCGCGGCGCCGCTGCGGCACATCCTGCGCCGGCAGGCGAACGTCGTCGTGCGGCTCGATGACGTGCAGGCGATCGACGTGGACGCGCGGCGCGTCGTGCTCGCCGGCGGCACGCTCGACTACGACGTCCTCGTCGTCGCGACCGGCGCGACGCACGCGTATTTCGGCCACGACGACTGGGCCGCGCACGCGCCCGGCCTGAAGACGCTCGACGATGCGCTGGCGATCCGCGCGCGCGTGCTGTCGGCGTTCGAAGCCGCCGAGCGCGAGGACGATCCGGCGGCGCGCGCGGCGTGGCTCGAATTCGTCGTGATCGGCGGCGGTCCCACCGGGGTCGAGCTCGCCGGCACGCTGGCCGAGATCGCGCGCCACACGCTGCCGCGCGAATTCCGCCGCGCCGACGTCCGCCGCGCCCGCGTGCATCTCGTCGAAGGCGGCCCGCGCGTGCTCGCCGCGATGCCGGAAGGGCTGTCGGAGAAGACGCGCGCGCAGCTGCACCGCCTCGGCGTCGAGGTGCACACCGGCCAGCCGGTCACCGCGATCGACGCCGAAGGCGTGCAGTTCGGCGGGCGGCGGATCGCCAGCCGCACCGTGCTGTGGGCGGCGGGCGTCGCCGCGTCACCGCTCGGCGCGCAGCTCGGGGTCGCCACCGATCGCGCCGGGCGCGTGCCCGTCGCGCCGGATCTGTCGCTGCCTTCGCATCCGGAGGTGTTCGTCGTCGGCGATCTCGCGAGCGTGGCGCGCGACGACGGACGCCCCGTCCCCGGGGTCGCGCCGGCGGCGAAACAGATGGGCGCGCATGCCGCGGCGAACATCGCCGCCCGCCTCGCCGGCCGCGCGACCACGCCCTTCCGCTATCGCGATTTCGGCAACCTCGCGACGATCGGCCGGATGGCGGCGGTGGTCGATTTCGGCCGGCTGAAACTGTCGGGCGTGCTCGCGTGGTGGTTCTGGCTCGTCGCCCACCTGTTCTTCCTGATCGGCTTCCGCAATCGCCTGCTCGTGCTCGTCAACTGGGCGTGGTCGTACTGGACCTACCAGCGACACGCGCGGATCGTGGTCGGTGGGCGCCCGGCGACGGACCCCGACGGTCCGCGGCGCGAACCGCCAGCCCCGGACTCCTGACCCCGACTCCGGCGCGTCCGGCGCGCCCCCTTACCCGGGAAGACCCGGCTTCGGCGCGCTGCCGACGCGTCCGACGCGCCGGTCGAGCCACGCGAACACGAGGCGCCGCACTTCGGGCGCGGCCTTGTCGAGGCTCTGGATGCACGCGAAGGCGAGCCGCGGGTCGGCATCGGCGGCATCGAGCACGCGCTGCAGCGTCGCGCCGTCGCCACTCGCGGGGTTCAGCCGCAGGGTGCGCAGGGTGTTGTCGACACGCGCGTGCCCGGCCGCGAGCTCGAGATGGTGCGCCAGGTTCACCGTCAGGAACTGCTCGGCCGAGCGCAGGCGGTACGACGCGTTGCGCTCGAGCTGGTCCGGATGCGCGGCATACCACTCGGCGCAGGTGCGCGCGCGCACGGGGTGCGGCGCGTGCGGCACCTGGAAGAAGCGGTGGCGCCACCCGGCGACGCGCGCGCTGAGCGCCTGTGCTTCGTGATTGCCGGGGCGGGCGACGTCGTCGCCGCGCGGCCGCCGCAGCGCACGCTGCAGCGATTTCGCCCACGCGCGCAGCCGACCGCCGCGCCAGCGTCCGCGCAGCACCACGCCGTCGGCGTGGAAGAAATCCGACCACGCGACGTCGCGCAGCAGCACGAAATCGTCATTGAGGTACAGGAAACCCGGCGCGAGCCCCGGGATGCGCCACAGCATCGCTTCGATCGAGCGGTTGCTGTAGGTCGGCAACAGATGTTCATGGCCGGCGAAGATGGTCGCGTGGTCGACGACGCGAACGCGGTCCGCGAGCGGCGTGTCGGCGAGCCGGGCGAGGAAATCCGGCTGCTGGCGGTCGGCGACGATCCAGACCGTCCGCACCCATGGCGCGAAGCGCAGCACCGAGGCGACGCAGTACTCGACTTCGCCGCAGTCTCCGAAGCGCGTCGGATTCGCCGCGGCGTGCGTGCCGGCGGCGGTGCCGAGCACGGCTTCGCGACGGGCACGATGGACGGGGTCGTTCCCGTCCACCCACGTGATCACCGCATCGACTTCGAAAGGATCCGCCGGCGGCCGCGCGTCGTTCACGAGGCGGCCCCGGGGTGCGCGTGCGTCAGGCCGCGAACAGCGCCCGCATCTTCTTCAGCGCGTTGGCCTCGACCTGGCGGATGCGCTCGGCGCTGACGCCGTACTCGTCCGCCAGTTCCTGCAGCGTCGCTTTCGGCTCGCCGAGGAAGCGGCGCTTCAGGATGTCGCGCGAGCGGGCGTCGAGGCCCGACAGACCTTCGCGCAGCAGCTCGAGCTGGTCGTCCTCGTGGCTTTCGCGCTCGTACGCGG
>CBIHMN010000118.1:0-6534 GCA_966211005.1 uncultured Arenimonas sp. | reverse complement strand
GACTTGGACATCTTGCGGCCCTGCGCGTCGACCGCGAAGCCGTGCGTCAGCACGCCGCGATACGGCGCCGCGCCGTCCATCGCCACGCCGGTGAGCAGCGAGCTCTGGAACCAGCCGCGATGCTGGTCGGAGCCTTCGAGGTACAGGTCGGCCGGCTTGCCGAGCCCGCGCGCGGCGAGCACGCCTTCGTGCGTCACGCCGGAGTCGAACCAGACGTCGAGGATGTCGGTGACCTTGAAGTAGTCGGCCGCCTCGTCGCCGAGCAGTTCGACGGGGTCGAGCGCGTACCACGCGTCGGCGCCGTGCGCCTGCACGCGGTCGGCGACCGCGCGCATCAGCTCGACGCTGCGCGGATGCGGCTCGCCGGTGACGTGGTGCACGAACAGCGCGATCGGCACGCCCCAGGTGCGCTGGCGGCTGATGCACCAGTCCGGGCGCCCTTCGACCATGCCGGCGATGCGCGCCTCGCCCCACGCCGGCGTGAACTCCACGCCCTCGATCGCCGCGAGCGCGTCGCGACGCAGGCTGGCCTGTTCCATCGAGATGAACCACTGCGGCGTGGCCCGGAACGCGACCGGCGACTTGTGCCGCCAGCAGTGCGGATAACTGTGCTGCAGCTTGCCGGACGCGAGCAGCACGCCGCGCTCGGCCAGCAGCGCCACGATCGTGTCGTTCGCCTTCCAGATGAACTGGCCTTCGACCAGCGGCGTGCCGGGCAGGTACACGCCGCCGCCACCGACCGGGTTGAGCTCGGCGGCCGAGTACTTTTCGAGCAGCCCGTACGCCTTGCCGACGATGAAGTCTTCCTGGCCGTGGCCCGGCGCGGTGTGCACCGCACCGGTACCGGCGTCGGTGGTGACGTGGTCGCCGAGCAGCACCGGGATCTCGCGATCGTAGAACGGGTGGCGCAGCACGACGCCTTCGAGCGCCGCACCGGCGACGCGGCCGTGCACGCGCAGCTCGGCGACGCCGTAGCGCGCGAGCGCGTCGGCGGCCAGCGGCTCCGCGAGCACCAGCCACCGCGCGCGGCCGTCGGCGGTGACCGGCCCGTCGACCAGCAGGTACTCGATCTCCGCGCCGAGCGTCACCGCCAGCGAGGCCGGCAGCGTCCACGGCGTCGTCGTCCAGATCGGCACGGCGACGAGCGCGTCGGCGGCGTCGGCGCCGAACTTCGCGGCGAGTGCGGCCGGATCGAGCGCGTCGTAGGCGACATCGATCATCGGCGACCCCTTGTCGGCGTATTCGAGCTCGGCCTCCGCCAGCGCCGAACCGCAGTCGAAGCACCAGTGCACGGGCTTCACGCCGCGGCTCAGGTGCCCGCGCTCGACGATCTTCGCGAGCGCGCGCAGCATGTCCGCTTCGTACGCGAAGTCCATCGTGCGGTACGGGTGGTCCCAGTCGCCGATCACGCCGAGGCGCTGGAAATCGCGCGACTGGCCGGCGATCTGCTCGGCGGCGTATTCGCGGCATTTCGCCCGGAACTGCGCCGCGTCGAGCTTGTCGCCCACCTTCCCGTGCTTCTTCTCGACGACCAGTTCGATCGGCAGGCCGTGGCAGTCCCAGCCCGGCACGTACGGCGCGTCGAAGCCGGCGAGCAGCTTCGACTTCACCACGATGTCCTTCAGCACCTTGTTGACCGCGTGGCCGATGTGGATGGCGCCGTTGGCGTACGGCGGGCCGTCGTGCAGCACGAACCGCGGCCGGCCGGCGGCCGCCTCGCGGATGCGTGCGTACAGGCCGTCGCGCTGCCACGCCGCCAGCATCGCCGGCTCGCGCTTCGGCAGGTCGCCGCGCATCGGGAACGCCGTTTCCGGCAGGCTGATGGTGTGCTTGTAGTCCTTGCCGCCGTGCTCGCTCACGCCATCGCTCCGCGTTCTTCCGTGTCGAGGCGCAGGGCTTCGCGCGCCTGCGCCGAATCCAGGTCCATCTGCCGCACCAGCGCCGGCAGGTCGTCGAACTTCAGTTCGTCGCGCAGCTTCGCGACGAATTCCACCTCGATGCGCTGCCCGTACAGGTCGCCGTCGAAGTCGAACAGATGCGCCTCGAGCAACGGCTCCACGCCGAACACCGTCGGGCGCGTGCCGAGGCTGGCCACCGCCGCGCGCGGCGACGGGCCGACGCCGTGCACCCACGCCGCGAAGATGCCGCCGAGCGCCGGACGCTTGCCCGCCAGCCGCAGGTTCGCCGTCGGGTAGCCCAGCCGGCGGCCGAGCTGGCGCCCGCGCACGACCCGGCCGGCGATCGAATAGCGGCGGCCGAGGCCGCGGGCGGCGCCGTCGAGGTCGCCGGCGGCGAGCTGGGCGCGGATCGTCGACGCCGACACGCGGCCGTCCGGCCCGTGCACCGGCGCGATCGCGTCGGCCGCGAACCCGTGGATCGCGCCGAGTTCACGCAGCAGCGCGAGGTCGCCCCGGCGACGGTTGCCGAACTGGAAATCGGGCCCGACCCACACTTCGCGCGCCTGCAGCTGCTTCACGAGCACGCGTTCGACGAAGGCCGTCGCGTCCATGGCGGCCATCGTCGCGTCGAAGCGCAACAGGCCGACGGCATCCATCCCGAGCGCGCACAGGCCTTCGAACTTCGCCCGCGGCAGCGTGAGTCGCGGCGGCGGTTCATGCGCGGAGAAGTATTCGCGCGGCAGCGGCTCGAAGCTCAGCGCGACCGCCGGCAGGCCGAGCGCGTCGGCGCGATCGCGCGCGCGGCCGACCAGCGCGCGATGGCCCCGATGCAGGCCGTCGAACGCACCGATGCACACCACGCTGCCTCGGGGGCATGGCGAATCGCCCCCGATGTCCCGGAACAGCCTTCTCATGCGCGAAAGTATAGCGGCCGCGGCCGCCGACCCGGTCCGGCGCGGCGCGCGGTCAGGCCTCGCGCAGGTGGCGCGGCCGCAGTCCGCCGAGCAGCAGGCCGAGGCCGTAGGCGAGCCCGCCGGCGCCGACCACGGCGAGCAGCCAGCCGACCCGCGCCGGCCACGACCCCAGCGCGGCCCAGTCGCCCAGCCACGCCTTCGCGCCCAGTACCGTCGCCGCCATCAGCACGCAGGCGAGCGCGATGCGCCCGAACAGGACGAGCCAGCCCCTCTCCGCACGGTACGCCCCGTCGCGCACGAGCCAGCGCCACAGCAGCGCCGCGTTGACGATGCCGGCCAGGCCGGTCGCCAGCGCGATGCCCGCGTGCGCGGCGTCGAACCCGATCCACCACAGCGGCGTCACCAGCAGCACCGTCAGGCCGATGTTCGCGAACACCGTGATCACCGCCGCGCGCATCGGCGTCCGGGTGTCCTGCCGCGCGTAGAAGGCCGGCAGCAGCACCTTGCTGAGCATGAAGGCCGGCACGCCGACGCTCATCGCGATCACGCTCCAGCCGACCATCGTCGTGTCGCGGGCGTCGAATTCGCCGTACTGGAACAGCGTCGCGCACAGCGGCCCGGCCATCAGCGCGAGCCCGAGCGCGGCGGGCACGCTGACCAGCGCGACCATTTTCAGACCCCAGTCGAGCGCGTGCGAATAGCCGATGGCGTCGGTGTCGGCGTGGCGGCGCGACAGGTGCGGCAGGATCACCGTGCCGATCGCGACGCCGAACAGGCCGAGCGGGAATTCGATCAGGCGGTCGGAGTAGTACAGCCATGCCTGGGCGTTCACGACCAGCGCCGAGGCGAACATCGTGCCCACCAGCAGATTCAGCTGCGACACGGACGACGAGAAGATCGTCGGCAGCATCAGCGTCGCCACCCGCCTGACGCCCGGATGACGCAGCCCGAACCGCAGCCGCGGCCGCAGGCCGAGCCGGCCCAGTGCCGGCCACAGCAGCAGCATCTGCGCCAGCCCGGCGAGGAACACGCCCCACGCCAGCGCGTATTCGCGGATCTCGAACCAGCGCGCGAGCCACAGCATCGCCGCGATCACCGCGAGGTTGTGCAGCACCGGCGTGAACGCCGGCAAGCCGAAGCGGCGCACGCTGTTGAGGATGGCGCCCGCGAGCGCCGTCATCGAGATGAAGGCGAGGTACGGGAACGTGATGCGCAGCATGTCGGCGGTCAGCGCCACCTGCCCCGAGTCGTCGCCGGCGAACAGCAGGAACAGCCGCGCGATCCACGGCGCGAACAGCATCCCCAGCCCGGTGACGACGACCACCACGGCCAGCAGCGCGCCGGCGACGTGGTCTAGGAAATCCTGCAAGGCCTCGGGGTCGCCGCGCTGGTGCAGTTCCGACAGCACCGGCACGAACGCCGACGAGAACGAGCCCTCGGCGAAGATGCGCCGCAGGTAGTTCGGGATGCGGTAGGCGACGACGAACGCGCTGACCGCCGGCCCGGTGCCGAACAGCGTGGCCTGCAGCAGGTCGCGCGCCAGCCCGGCCAGCCGGGACAGGAACGTCATGCCGCTGAAGACCGCGGTGGAGCGAAGCAGGCCGCCGCGGCTCATCGCCCGGCCTCCGCGGGCCCCGGGCCCCGGCGCGCGAGGCTCACCGGGAATTGACGCGAATGCCGGGCTGCTCCATAATCCCGGGTCTTTCGCGCACCACCCCCCTTTCCCCGCCGGTTCCGCAGGTTCCGGCGACCATCTTCAGAGTTCAGGAGCCCTCCGTGGCCAACATCAAGTCCGCCAAGAAGCGCGCCAAGCAGACCGTCGTCCGCAACGCCCGCAATGCCAGCCAGCGTTCCATGCTGCGCACCGCCGTCAAGAAGGTCCTCAAGGCCCTGGAAGCGAAGGACGCGCCGGCCGCCGAGGCCGCGTACGCGACCGCCGTGCCGATCCTCGACCGGTACGCCGCGCGTGGCCTGATCCACAAGAACAAGGCCGCCCGCCACAAGAGCCGCATCAGCGGCCACATCAAGGCGCTCAAGCAGGCCTGATCCGCCGCGCGCGGGTCGCTGCAGCGAAAGGCCGGCGAAAGCCGGCCTTTTTGTTTGCCCGGGCGCTTCAGCCATCGGGGCGCATCCGCGCGCGTTCGGCCACGTCCTCCGCCGCTTCCAGCGCGGCCGCCTTCTGCTCGTCGAAGAACGCCTGCACCTTCAGCATGATCGGCCATGTGCCTTCGCGGCCGATCGCCGAAACGAGATACCACGGCGCCTTCCAGTCGAGTTCGCGCACCACGGCTTCGGCGCGCTCGCGCGCTTCCTCGGGGTCGAGCAGGTCCGCCTTGTTGAGCACCAGCCAGCGCGGCTTCTCCAGCATCGCCGGGTCGTGCCTGCGCAGTTCGTGCTCGATCGCGCGCACCTGCTGCACCGGGTCGACGCCGTCCTCGAACGGCGCCATGTCCACGAGGTGCAGCAGCACCCGGGTGCGCTGCACATGGCGCAGGAACTGCACGCCGAGGCCGGCGCCGTCGGCGGCGCCCTCGATCAGGCCGGGGATGTCGGCGATCACGAAGCTGCGGTCCATCTCGACGCTGACGACGCCGAGGTTCGGATAGAGCGTGGTGAACGGATAGTCCGCGACCTTCGGCGTCGCCGCCGACACCGCGCGGATGAAGGTGGACTTGCCGGCGTTGGGGAAGCCGAGCAGCCCGACATCCGCCAGCAGCTTCAGCTCCAGCCGGATCTCGCGCTCCTCGCCCGCCGTGCCGGTGCCGGCCTTGCGCGGCGCGCGGTTCACCGAACTCTTGAAGTGCACGTTGCCCTTGCCGCCGATGCCGCCCTGCGCGACCAGCAGGCGCTCGCCGTGCTCGGTGAGGTCGCCGATGATCTCGTCGGTCTCGACGTTGATCACCTCGGTGCCGACCGGCACGCGGATCACGACGTCGTCGCCGGCCTTGCCGAACATCTGCCGGCCCATGCCGTTCTGGCCGCGCTGCGCGCGGTACTGCCGCTGGTGGCGGAAGTCGATCAGCGTGTTGAGGTTCTCGTCGGCGGCGAGGTACACGCTGCCGCCGTCGCCGCCGTCGCCGCCGTCGGGCCCGCCGAGCGGAATGAACTTCTCGCGACGGAAGCTGATGCAACCGTTGCCGCCGTTGCCGGCTATCACCAGGATCTGCGCTTCGTCGACGAACTTCACTGGGTCATTCTTCCGCGGCGGGCGTCATGAGGCCGTCGCCGATTGTGGGCCGTCGGACCGGCCCCGGAAAGGGCGCGTCCATGGCAGGCAGGTGGCGGCGAGGCGCCGGAAACGAAAAGCCCCGCCGAAGCGGGGCTCTTCAGCGGATGCCGGGGCGGATCACTCCGCGGCCGGGATCACGCTCACGGTGCGGCGCTTCTTCGGCCCCTTGACCGAGAACTCGACGGTGCCGTCGACCAGCGCGAACAGCGTGTGGTCGCGGCCGAGGCCGACGCCCATGCCCGGGTGGAACTCGGTGCCACGCTGGCGGACGATGATGTTGCCCGCGTCGATCGCCTGGCCGCCGTAGATCTTGACGCCGAGGTACTTCGGGTTGGAATCGCGGCCGTTGCGCGACGAGCCTACGCCCTTTTTCTGTGCCATGACGGATGCTCCTCTTGCTCAGCCGGCGATGCCGGTGATTTCGATTTCGGTGAAATACTGCCGGTGGCCCATCTGCTTGCGATGGTGCTTGCGGCGGCGGAACTTGACGATG
>CBIHMN010000117.1:0-6537 GCA_966211005.1 uncultured Arenimonas sp. | reverse complement strand
CGCGATGGCTGGACGCGATGGCTGGACGCGATCGCCGCGCGCGATGGCCTCCACGCGATGGCCGGCCGCAGGACCGCCGCGACGCCGCCCCCGGGGCGGCGTCGCTCTTTCCGCCCCACGATCCGGAGCTTCCGATGCGTCTGGTTCTCCTGTTGACCGTCCTCGCCACCACGCTGGCCGCCTGTGCGGCGCCGCCCGGGGGACTGCCGGGGGCGGAATCCGTGCCGACGGGTGCCGCGCGGACGACGATAGCCGCCATCCAGGGCCGTGGCCCGCGCAGTCCCCTGGAGGGCCGCCCGGTCGAGATCGAAGCCGTGGTCGTGCAGGTGGCCGGCGGTCTGGGCGGCGTGTTCGTCGGCTCGCTGGCGCCCGACGACGACCCGCGCACCGCCGAAGGGCTGTTCGTGCCGCGCCCGCGCGACGCCGAGCCGCGCCTGCGGCAAGGCGATCGCGTCCGGCTCGCCGGCGTGGTGCGTGAACTGGGCGACGACGACGCCGGCGACGCGACGCTCACCGCGCTGGAGCCGACGGCGATCACGCCCCTCGGCCATGCCGACGTGCCGGAACCTAGCCTCGCGGCCCCGCCGCCGCACGGCTGGGAATCGCTCGAAGGCATGCGCGTCGTCGTCGAGGCGCCGCTCACCGTCACCGGCGTCGACGCGCTCGCGCGCCATGGCGAACTGGCGCTGGCGTTCGACGGCCGGCTGTTCGCGCCGACCGAACTCGCGCCGCCGGGGCCGCAGGCGGAGGCCATCGCCGCCGACAACGCGCGGCGTCTGCTGCGGGTCGACGACGCGCGCACGCGTCCGGACCCGGACGACCTCTGGTTCCTGCCCGCGCACGACGACACCGCGCCGCTGCGCGTCGGCAGCACGATCGCGCGCGTCGTGGGTGTGGTCGACCAGCGTTTCGGCCGCCATCGCCTGCAGCTCGTCGAGGCGCTCGGAGGCATCGGGCAGGCGCCGCGCCCGGCCCCGCCGACCGTCGCCGGTGACCGCCGCATCGCCGGTTTCAACCTGTTGAACCTGTTCAATGGCGACGGCGCGGGCGGCGGTTTTCCGACCGAACGCGGCGCCGAAGACTTCGCGCGGTACGAACGCCAGCAGGCGAAGCTGGTCGCGATCGTGCAGGGGCTGCAGCCCGATCTCGCCGCGCTGATGGAACTGGAGAACGACGGCTTCGGGCCGCGTTCGTCGATCGCGCAGTTCGTCGACGCGCTGAACGCGGCCGGGCCGCATCGCGACTGGCGCTTCGTCGACGCCGGCGACGGGCCGGGCGTGGACGGCATCCGCGTCGGGATGATCTACCGCGCGAGCCGGTTCACTCCGGTCGGGGCGCCGGCGACGCGCGTCGACGGGCCCTTCGCCGAGCGCAGTCGCGCGCCGCTGGCGCAGGCGTTCCGCGCCTGCGACGGGCGCGCCTGCGGCCCGGTGTTCGTCGTGGCCGCGAACCACTTCAAGTCGAAAGGCTGCGGGCGCGACGTCGCCGATGCCGACGCCGACCGCGGCGACGGACAGGCGTGCTTCAACGCGGTGCGCGTCGAATCGGCGCGGCGGCTGCACGAATGGCTGGCCGGCGACCCGACCGGGACCGCGCCGGCCGGCACGCTGGTGATCGGCGACCTGAACGCGCACGCGCAGGAGGATCCGCTGCGGTGGCTGGCCGCGCACGGCTGGCGCGATGCGTTCGCGATCGCCGGCGAGCCGCGGCCGTATTCCTATGTATTCGCGGCGCAGTCGGCGCGGCTGGACCACGCGCTGGTCGACGCCGGGCTGGCGGCACGGGTGCGCGGCGCGGCGCACTGGCACGCCAATGCCGACGAGTCGGAGGCGTTCGACTACCGCCGTGACGGCGACGGCGACCCGTGGCGCGCCTCGGACCACGACCCGATGCTGGTCGGCTTCGACCTCACGCGCCCGGCGCTATGATCGGCCGCATGAACGCCCTCCCCGAGTTTCCGACCGAATCCGGCCCGGTGCTGATTTCCGGCCCGGCCGGCCGGCTCGAGCTGATGGTCGACCTGCCCGAGGACGGACAGGAACGCGCCGGCGTCGCGGTCATCTGCCATCCGAATCCGCCGGACGGCGGCACGCTGCACAACAAGGTCGTGACGATGACCGCGCGCGCGCTGAGCGAGCTCGGTGTCGCCGCGGTGCGGCTGAACTTCCGTGGCGTCGGGCAATCCGAGGGCACGTTCGACGAAGGCCGCGGCGAGACGCTCGACCTGCTCGCGGTCACCGACTGGCTGAAGAAGGTGCGTCCCGGCGACGCGCTGTGGCTGGCCGGTTTCTCGTTCGGCAGCTGGGTCGCGCTGCAGGCCGCGCGGCACCTGCCGGTGAAGCAGATGATCTCGATCGCGCCGCCGGTCGGGCTGCGCGCGTTCGACGGCGTGCTGCCGCCGCCGTGCCCGTGGCTGGTGATCCAGGGCGAGGCCGACGACCTGGTCGATCCGCAGAAGGTCTATGCGTGGATCGATTCGCTGAAGGACAAGCCCACGCTGGTGAAGATGCCGGACACCGGGCACTTCTTCCATCGGCGGCTGATCGACCTGCGCGGCGCGATCAAGAACGGCGTGCGCAGGAACCTGCCGCCGCCGCGCAGTGGCTGAAGCGGCCGGGCACGGTCGCGCCGCGCCGCCGTCGGCCGCGTGGGCGGCCGGCATCGCCGCGGGGCGCTGGCAGCACGATGCCGCGCAGGCGGCCGCGCTGGTGGAGCTCGACCGCATCCACCACGCGCTGCGCGCGCAGGACGGCGCCGCACGCGGCCTGTTCGGCTGGCTGAAGCGATCGGCGCCGGACCCCGTGCGCGGGCTGTACCTGTGGGGCGGCGTCGGGCGCGGCAAGACCTTCCTCGTCGACCTGCTGGTGGATTCGCTCGGCGACGTGCCGCGACGGCGCTGGCATTTCCACCGGTTCATGGTCGAAGTGCATGCGCGGATCCGCGCGCTGCCGGACGACACCAGCGACACCGTCGCGGTGGTGGCCGACGCGCTGGCCGACGAGCTGCGGCTGCTGGCGCTGGACGAGTTCATCGTCGCCGACATCGCCGACGCGATGATCCTGTCGCGGCTGCTGGAGCGGCTGTTCGCGCGCGGCGTGGCGCTGGTGACGACGTCGAACACCGCGCCGCCGGACCTGTACCGCGACGGCCTGCAGCGCGCGCGCTTCCTGCCGGCGATCGCGCTGCTGCAGGCGCATTGCGCGGTGCGGCACCTCGACAGCGACACCGACTACCGGCTGCGCCAGCTGACGAGCGCGCAGACCTACGTGACGCCGCTCGGCCCGGCCGCGGACGCGGCGATGCAGGCGCATTTCGACCGGCTCGCCGCCGACGCGCCGGTGCAGGCCGGGCCGCTGGAGGTGAACGGGCGGCCGGTGCCGGTGCGGGCGATGACCGGCGGCGTCGCGTGGTTCGATTTCGCCGCGCTGTGCGACGGGCCGCGCGCGGCCGCGGATTACATCGAGATCGCGCGCGATTTCCACACGGTGCTGCTGTCGGACGTGCCGGTGCTCGACACGCCGCGCGACAACGCCGCGCGCCGCTTCGTGCACCTCGTCGACGAGCTGTACGACCATGGCACCAACCTGGTGCTCAGCGCCGCGGCCGAACCGGCGTGGCTCTACACCGGCCGGAAGCTCGCGCAGGACTTCGAACGCACGGTGTCGCGCCTGATCGAGATGCGCAGCAGCGAGTACCTCGCGCGGGAGCACCGATAATTTGCTCAGAGCAGATTTCCCGCGAAGCGTTTCCGGCCACCGCGGTGCCGCGGGGGAAATCTGCTCTGAGCAGATTATCGCCCTCGCCGGCTTCCTGCTGACGCTCGCCGCGTTCTGGCCGGGCTACCTCAGCTGGGATTCGGCGTACCAGTGGTGGCAGGCGCGCGGTGCGCCGCTCGATCCGGCGCATCCGCCGGTGATGGTGCATCTGTGGCGCGCGGTGCGGACGGTGCTGCCCGATCCCGGCGGCATGCTGGCGGTGCAGGCGGCCGTGTGGTGGGCCGCGATCGCGCTGTTCGCGAACGCGCTCGGCGGCGGGGCGTGGCGCCGGGCGGGCACGGTCGCGCTGCTCGGCGCGTGGCCGCCGCTGTTGGCGCTGCTGCCGCATCTGTGGAAGGACGTGGGAATGGCGGCGCTGTTCGCGCTCGCGGTCGCCTGTCTCGCGCACGACGCCGCCGCGCCGCGGCGCCGGTGGCGCGTCGCCGCGCTGGTGGCGCTCGCGCTCGGCTGCGCGTTCCGCCTCAACGCCCTGTCGGCCGCGCTGCCGCTGCTGGGCTGGATCGCGTGGCGGGAGGTGGCGCCGGCCCCGCGCCGCGGCGTGCGCGCGTGGCGGGTCGCGCTCGCGACCGTCGCGCTGCTGATCGGCACCATCCTCGTGTCGCTCGGCGTGAACCGCGCCCCCGGCAAGGACGTGCCGGTCTGGCCGGCGATCGCGCTGTGGGACCTCGCCGCGGTCTCGATCGAGGAAGAGCGCCTGCTGTTCCCGCCGGTTTGGGTGGACCCGGCGCTGACCGTCGCCGACCTGCGCCGCGACTTCGTGCCGTACGTGAACGTGCCCAGCTTCGAGCACGGCCAGCTGAAGCTGAACTTCTATTTCGACTACACGCCGGCCCAGTTCGACGAACTGCGTGACGCGTGGCTCGCGCTGCCGTTCGAACACCCGCGCGCGTACTGGACGCATCGCGCCCGGCTGTCGGCGTACCTGTTCGGGCTGCGGCAGGGCGAACACCCGGACGGGCTGGTGATTTCACCGGGCATCGTCGCGTTCGCCGACAACCCGCCGCTCGCACCCAACGACGGCGCGCTGCACCGCGTCGTGCAACCGGCGCTGTCGCGGCTGGTCGACACGCCGGTGTTCGCCGCGTGGCCGTATCTCGTCGCGTCGCTGGCGCTCGTCATCGCCGCGCTCGGCTGGCGCGGCGGGCCGGCGTGGCGCGAGCTCGCGGGCGCCGTCGCGGCGTCCGGACTGTGCCTCGCCGCGCCGCTGGCGGTGCTGTCGCCGAGTTCGGACTTCCGCTACCTGCTGTGGAGCGTGTTCGCGGCGCTGCTGGCGGCGGCGCTGTGGTTCGCGCCACGTCGCCCGGCCCCGTTTTGACGCGGGCGCATTCTCTGGCACCTTCGTCATTCCCGCATCGTCATGGAAACGCCATGCGCCGGATCCTCCTCGCGCTCTTCGTCGCCGCCTCGCTGCCGGCGCAGGCGCTGACGCCGCAGGCCCTCGACGACCTGACCGCCGGCGTGCACGACGACGTCGTCGCGTGGCGTCGCGACCTCCACGCCCATCCGGAACTCGGGGAGCACGAGACGCGTACCGCCGCGCTGGTGGCGAAACACCTGCGTGCGCTCGGCTTCGAGGACGTGCGCACCGGCATCGCGCCGACCGGCGTCAGCGGCATCCTGCGCGGCGCGCATCCCGGCCCGCGCATCGCGCTGCGCGCCGACATGGACGCGCTGCCGGTCACCGAAGACACCGGGCTGCCGTTCGCATCGCGCGTCACGTCGACGTATCGCGGCCAGCCCGTCGGCGTGATGCACGCCTGCGGGCACGATGCGCACGTCGCGATCCTGATGGGCGTCGCGCAGGCGCTCGCGTCGGTGCGCCAGCAGCTCGCCGGTGAAGTGATGGTGGTGTTCCAGCCGGCGGAGGAAGGGCCGCCGGTCGCCGGCGCCCCGTTCGGCGCCGCGGCGATGCTGAAGAAGGGCGTGTTCCGCGAGTTCACGCCCGAGGCGGTGTACGGCCTGCATGTGTGGTCGGCGCTGCCGGTCGGCACCGTCGCCGCGCGACCCGGGCCGATGATGGCCGCCGCCGACGAATGGACCCTGTCGCTGCGCGGCGTGCAGACGCACGGCTCGAAGCCGTGGGACGGCATCGATCCCCTGACCGTCGCCGCGCAGGTGCAGCTGGGCTTCCAGTCGATCATCGCGCGCCAGGTCGACGTGACGCGCTCGCCGGTGGTGCTGACGACCGGCCGCATCGACGGCGGCGTGCGCTTCAACATCATCCCCGACAGCGCGACGCTGACCGGCACGCTGCGCACGTTCGACGCGGCGGTGCGCGAGGACGTGATCGCGCGGATGCGCCGCACCGCCGAACACTTCGCCGCCGCCAGCGGCGCCACCGCGGAACTCGCGGTCGCGGCGAACGCGCCGGTGACCGCGAACGATCCCGCCCTCGCCACGCGCGCGCTCGCCTCGCTGCGCGCGGCCGTCGGCGCCGAGGCGGTGCGCGAGATGCCGCTGGTGACGGTTGCCGAGGACTTCGCCCACTACGCCACCGCCGCGCCGACGTTCTACTGGTTCGTCGGCAGCACCGCGCCCGGCGTCGACCCCGCGACCGCACCCGCCAACCACTCGCCGGCGTTCCTGCTCGACGAAGCCGCGCTCGACATCGGCGTGCGCACGATGCTGCAGGTCGCCACCGACGCGCTCGGCATGTCGGATGCGCCGCCGTCCTCCGTATCACCTCCCGCCGGAACTTCGTCCCCGGCGGGTCGGGATCTCGACGCGGATCACGCGGACCACGCGGATGGACGCGGATAAG
>CBIHMN010000116.1:0-6559 GCA_966211005.1 uncultured Arenimonas sp. | reverse complement strand
TTCACGCGTACTGGCTCGTCGAGCGGCTCGAGTGGCAGGACGTACCGCGCGGCGGCGCCGGCTGGGAGGCGCTGGCGTGGATCGGTGGCGACATCGACCGGGTCTGGCTGCGCACGGAAGGCGAGACGGCCGACGGGGACGTGGGGCACGCAAGCGTCGAGGTGTTCTACGGCCGCGCGGTCACGCCGTGGTGGGATGCGCTCGCGGGCCTGCGCCACGAGTCCGGCCACGGCCCGTCGCGCACCTATGCGGCGCTCGGCGTGCAGGGCATGGCCCCGTACAAGCTCGAAATCGACGCGACGCTGTTCGTCGGCGCCGCCGGCCGCGGGGGCGTCGCGCTCGCCGCCGAATACGACACGCTGCTGACGAACCGCCTCGTGCTGCAGTGGCAGGCCGAAGCCACGATGCGTTTCCGCGACGATGTCGCGATCGGCGTCGGTTCGGGCCTGTCCACCGTGTCGGCCGGCGCGCGCCTGCGCTACGAGGTCACCCGCCGGTTCGCACCCTACGTCGGCGTGGAATGGGAGCGCGCGTTCGGCGGCACCGCGGACCTGCGTCGCGGCGAAGGCGACGCGGTCGACGATGCGCGCCTCGTCGCGGGCCTGCGCTTCTGGTTCTGACGGTTACGGTGCCGCCACGCCCTCGGTCGTGATCCGGATCGCGATCTCGTCGCTCACCGCCGGGACCGCGTAGTCCAGGCCGAAGTCGCTCCGTTTCACGGTCGTGGTGGCGTCGAAGCCGATCGCCGGCCGGCCGCTCATCGGGTGCTTGCCCGCGCCGTTGAGCGTGGCCTCCAGCACGACCGGCTTCGTGATGCCGCGGATCGTCAGGTCGCCGGTGATGCGCAGCGTCTTCTCGCCGGTGGATTCGACCTGCGTGCTGCGGAACGTGATGTCCGGGAACGCGGCGAGGTCGAACAGGTCGGCGCTGCGCAGGTGCGCGTTGAACTTGTCGGAATGGCCGTCGACACCGTCGACCGGAATCGTCACCTCGACGCTCGACGCGGCGACGTTCTCGGCGTCGTAGACGAGCGTGCCCTCGACGTCGCCGAAATGCGCGCCCGGGTTCGAGAAGCCCAGGTGGTTCCAGGTGGCGACCACGTTGGTATGCGCCGGGTCGAGCGGGTAGGTGACCGGCGCGGCGGTCGCGGTGGCGGACAGGGACGCGAGCGCGGCGGCGAGGGCGAGTGGCTTGAGCACGGCAGACTCCGGGAACAGGATGGATGCTGCGATGATGACCCGGTGCGACCCGCCGCGGCGTTGCGCTGGTGGAAACCTGGTTTGCGGGCGTCGCGCTGGGCATCGGCGTTTCCGCCCGCACTCCTGCACCATCGCCGGCAGCCCGGCCCCGGATGGAGACCCGTGATGATCACCCTGCGCCCCGCCGACGAACGCGGCCATGCCGACCACGGCTGGCTCGATTCGTGGCACAGCTTCTCGTTCGCCGATTACCGCGACGACCGCCACGTGCACTGGGGTCCGCTGCGCGTGATCAACGAGGACCGTGTCGCCGCCGGCCGCGGCTTCGGCAAGCACGGCCACCGCGACATGGAGATCGTCAGCTACGTGCTCGAAGGGGCGCTGGCGCACGAGGATTCGATGGGCACCACGTCCACCATCGTGCCCGGCGAAGTGCAGCGCATGAGCGCCGGCACCGGCGTGATGCATTCGGAGTTCAACCACGATCCCGCCGGGACCACGCATTTCCTGCAGATCTGGATCATTCCGTCGAGGAATGGCGTGGCGCCGTCCTACGAGCAGAAGACGTTCCCCGACGCGGACAAGCGTGGCCGGTTGCGGCTGGTCGTCAGCCCCGACGGCGCCGACGGATCGGTCACCATCCACCAGGACGCGCGGATGTACGCCGGGCTGTTCGACGGCGGCGAGGCCGCCACGCATGCGCTCGCGCCGGGCCGGCTCGGCTATGTGCACATGGCGCGTGGCGCGGCGACGGTGAACGGCCACGCGCTGCGGGCCGGGGACGCGCTGATGTTCGAGGACGAGTCGTCGATCGACATCCGCGGCGGGAACGGCGCGGAAATCCTCGTGTTCGACCTGCCGCCGCTCGACTGAGCCCATGCGCACCTTCGTCCTCCGCGCCCGCGCCGCGCCCACCGACAGCCGCCTGCTGCTGGCCGAAGTGGGCGGCGACGCGCATGCCGAGGTGCTCGCGCACACGCTGATGAACGCGATCTTCGTCGCGCAGTCGCATCGTGCCGACGTCGTCGTGCACCTGGTGCTGGAAAGCACGCGCGACTATTCCCGCGCGATCCGCTTCGAGGCCAACGCGATGACGGGCATCGGCGGCTTCCACGAAGCCGCGCTGCTGGCGAAGGTCGCCACCGCGCTCGACGCGTCGCGCGGGATGGGCAAGGACGAATCGCGCGACGTCGAACCCGGCATCACCGTGCGCACTACCGCGTTCGAGCGGCTGGTGCAGGAACTGGCCGTCGACCACGCGCTGTTCGTGATGGACCCGAAGGGCACGCCGATCGGCCAGCAGGCGTTCACCGGCAACCCGTGTTTCCTGCTCACCGACCACATCCCGATGCCGAAGAAGGTGTGGCCGAGCCTGGAGCGCCTCGGCGCGAAGAAGGTCAGCCTCGGGCCGACGATGCTGTTCGCGTCGCAGTGCGTGGTGCTGATCCACCACGCACTCGACGAACTCCCATGATCAGCGGTCCAGTCCCGAAGCCTTCTCCATGTCGGCATGCTCGAACGCGGACTGCATCCGCCGGATCTCGCGTTCCGGTGCACCGAATCGCCGGGCCACGTCGGCCCAGCGCCGGGTCGACCCCGCGATTTCGGCGACGATGCGCGCGGCACGGTCTCGCGCCAGGCCGTACTCGCCGGCGGTTTCCAGCACCAGATCGATATCGCAGGTGCGATCGGTTTCGTCGATCGCCGTGCTGAGGATCCTTGGCTTGATGTCCCCCGGCACCGGATTGATGTCGTAGGCCGGCGACAGCACCCAGCCGGCCGCCGTATCGCGCAGGAAACCGTGGTTGCGAAGGTGGTCGTCGACGTTCGACACCAGCACCGAGAAGGCGACGCGCCGGAACAGTTCGACACGGTCGGCGGCGGCCCGGCCGCCGGAACGGGCGATGACGTCGGCCAGGTGCAGATAGCTGCCGCGGCCGTCGCCGTCGAGATGGCCTGTCATCGACATCGCCGACTGGAATGGAACCCGGCCACCGTCGACGGTCCGGTCGAAGCGGCGCGACAGCAGCACGGGCCGTCCGGCCAGCCGCCGGTGCTCGAAGTCCGCGACGGTGATGCCCGCCTCCCGCGCGAGCGTCAGCGCCACGGCTTCCCACGTCTCCACTTCGTAGTCGTCGTCGTCCCGCGGAAACTTCGCGATCGAAAGCCGGTCGTGCGCGTCGTGTACCGAGGCTTTCGGCCGCGCTCCGCCGAGCGACGAGCCCTGGACGAACAGCAGCTGAAGGTCTTCGTCGCTCTCCTCGTTTCGCGCGATCCGGTCGGCCGCACCGACGAGGTCTCCCAGCGCCACCAGACCCGGCACACCGATGGAGCTCGGCGCCAGGAAGCTTTCTTCGTCGGGAACCCCCTGACCGGCCGCTTCCGCGAAACGGAAGCGCAGCGCGCCAAGGCGTGTGATGTCGTTGACCCCGAGCAGGAAATCCAGCGGCTGCAGGGCGCGTACCGGCCGTCCGTCGCGCTCCGCGGCCCGGCGCTCGCGCCGGCGCATCAGGTCCTTGCCCCAGCGGTCCGGCGCCGAATCGCCGAGGGTCCCGAACAGCGCCTGCCCGGCGGGCGGGTAGTGCGGGCCGGCCGTGAGCGGAAGCAGCGGGTCCAGTTCGAACCGCAGCGGCGAGGCCAGCCAGTCGACGTCGTACTCGAACGACATACGCTCGCCGCCGCGGCTCGCGACGCGTCGCATCGTGCCGATCCGATGCCGGCCGAGGGTCCAGTCGAGGTGGACTTCGATGTCGCTCATCCGGACGGTGCCGGGCGCCTGCGCGCGCGCGCCTTCGCGGTGGGCGAACCGGCCACGCGGGTGCCGGGCAGGAACGCCCGCTCGGGCAGCTGCTCCAGCGCCAGTCCGGTGCCCTCCGGATCGCCCGACGGCGCGGCCAGCGCCCGCGCGGTTTCGAGCAGGCCGAGCGCATGCAACGCGGCCAGGTAGATGCCGAAGCCGACCCCGGCGTCACCGCGCTCCACCCGCGCCAGCGTCTGCCGGCTCGTCATCGCCCGCTCGGCGACGATGTCCAGCGGCAGGCGGCGCGCGAGGCGGGCTGCGCGCAGGTTGCGGCCGATGTCGCGCAGTACCCGCCGAACGGCCAGTGGAAGAGGTTTGGTGGATTTCATAGCGTTACATTTAAATAACGCAGTCGATCACTGCGTTGCATATCGATGACGCAGTGTGGACCTGAAGAATTCGCCGGTCAACCCCGCAGGAAGGCCCGAGGCCACCCCGGAAGGCGACGCGGACTCAGCTTTCGCCCGGCTTCGCGCGGCGCCGGCCGACCTTGGGCTTCGTCGCCGGCAACAGCGAGGTCAATTGCTGGTAGCGCTCGAACAGGAAGGCGACGCGATCGGCATCGCTGGTGAACCTGCGCTTGCCGTAAGCGGCATCGACCGCGCGATCGAGCGCCTGGTGCGCCTTCACCAGCGCCGGCGGCATCGTCGTCGGGTCGTAGAGGTCGGCGAGCGTGCTGTCCGGGAACGCGGCGCGCGCATCGAGCACGCCCTGCGCGGCGGCTTCGATCGCTTCGCGCTGCTTCTCCGTGGGTTCGGGCCACGGGAAGTTGTTGTAGACGATGCTGCCCGAATACCGGTAGTCGCTTTTCAATCGTCCGCAGACTGCATTCACCCAAGCCATATGCATCAACGACGTAAGCACGCCAAAAGTGTAAAGCGATCCACCAGCCACGAGGTAGTTGGTGTTGCTGCATATGACATCGGAAGGAAGAAATCCGACCGGGATAAAGCGCCGCCGCTCCGATGAGACTTCAGGAACGACGACGTAGTCGCTGTCCGGCTGGGAGCAATAGAAAAACTCCGTGGGCGTAGCGGCTGCCTTCCGAGTCGGTGCTGCTGTGCTTGCCGAACGAAACTTCCTGACCGCCTCGACGCGATCACGAACCAACGGTAGCGCTTTCAGTTGCGCCGGCGTGATTCCAACGAGCCACAAGCACCAGCGTTCGATGCCGTTGATGAAATCTGCGGCGCCAACATAGCGACGGATCCATCGCTCGGCCTCCGGCTCGGCATTTATGAGGCTCGCGCGCTCCTCCGGCGTGAGAATGAAATTGCCGGCATCTGCCGGCTTGTTCCCATAACTCATCGCGGGCACGTTGTTCAGGGGGTGCCGGCGCTTCTCCACGGCAATGCTTGGGCCGGAGACCAGATACGGACTGATGTTCTGGACGACGGCTTCCGTCGGCTCCGCTGTGAGATTCGCGTAGTCGAATAAGCGGCAAGACCCCTCATGTCTGGAGAGCCCGACGATCACGACATGGACGGCCGCGTTTCCCCTTGCTTCATTGGTCCACTTGAATGTCCTGTGGGCGAATGCAATGCGAATCCCGTATTTTTCGAAAAGGTACGGCCAGAGAAGTCCTACCTGTTCACCTTGGGTAATCGAATTCGTCGAAACGAATGCGATCGTGGTGCCGGAGTCCTTGGTGAACTCTGCAGCCTTCAAGAACCAGTTTGCGACGAAGTCGAGATCGGACCCGCTTTCAATGCCCGAAGTGACCAACGCTTGGTCGGCTCGCTGTTCTTTCGACTGGTAATGCTTCCCGCCGAACGGCGGATTCCCGAGGATGTAATCCAGCTCCGCCGCCGGCACCACGTCGTTCCAGTCGATGCGCAGCGCGTTGCCGTGCACGATCGTCGCCGACTTCTTCAGCGGCAGCCGTTCGAACGGGTTGCCGAACAGCTCGCTCACGCGCAGGTTCACCTGGTGGTCGACCAGCCACATCGCGAGCTGGGCGATCTGCGCCGGGAACTCCTCGATCTCGATGCCGTAGAACTGGTCGACGTTGCACTTGATCAGCAGCCGCGGGTCGGTCACCTGGCCGGCTTCCTGGTCCTTCTGGTACAGCGCCTCGATCACGTCCAGTTCGAGCAGCCGCAGCTCGCGGTACGCGATGACCAGGAAGTTGCCGCAGCCGCACGCCGGGTCGAGGAAGGTCAGGCCCGCGATCTTCTCGTGGAATTCGTGCAGCTTCGGCCGGCTCGCCTTCACTTTCGCGAACTCGGCGCGCAGCCCGTCGAGGAACAGCGGGCCGATCAGCTTCAGGATGTTCTTCTCGCTGGTGTAGTGCGCGCCCAGATTGCGTCGCGCCTTCGCGTCCATGATCGACTGGAACAGCGCGCCGAAGATCGCCGGGCTGATCTCGCTCCAGTCCAGTCCGGCGGCGTCGAGCAGGCGTTCGCGCATCGTCGCGTTGAACGCGGCCGGCGCCAGCCGTTCCTGGAACAGCCGGCCGTTCACGTACGGGAAGCCGGCCAGCTGCGCGTCGAGGCTCTTCTGGCGATGGTCGGCCGGCGTGTCGAGCACGGCGAACAGGTTCGCGAGCTGGCCGCCGAGG
>CBIHMN010000115.1:0-6566 GCA_966211005.1 uncultured Arenimonas sp. | reverse complement strand
TCGTTCGGGCCGATGTGGCGCTCGAGGAAGGCGTCGTGGTGTTCGAGGGAACGCAGGCTGGGACGGGTCATGGCGGTTCCGGACGGAGAAAGGGCCCGCGCACGGAGGCACGGGAAAGCCCTTCTCTGTCCTTCTGCCTGAGAGTTTCGGGCGCGTCCTGCACCCTTGCCCCTTCGGCGCCGGATTGAACCGGTCTCTCCAGAGTCGCTCGCGCGGCGGCGGTCCTGATCCTGAGCGATTACGGGCGTTTGCGCCTTCGGCGGTGGCCCGTGGGCCACCTTCTCCCGCACCGCGCTTAGAGCGGCCGACAGTCTACCGTACGAGCCCGGGGGGCGGCTGCCTCAGTCCAGCATCGAGGCGGGGATGTTGCCGCCATTCGCGGCGATCCGCCGCAGCACTTCCTTGTGCAGCCAGGTATTCATCTCGGCCGACCCGTCCTTCAGCTCCGCCGGCGCGCCCAGCTCGTCGGCCAGCTCTTTCCGGGACGCGAGACTGGAATCGAGATCCAGCAGCTTCAGCAGATCGACGATGGACGTCTTCCAGTTCAGCTTGTCGCCGGCGGCCGCGGACTTCCGCTCGAGCGTCGCCATCACGTCGACATCGGACACCGGTCTCGCCGTCGCCGCGGACGCCTGGGTCGTCGTCGCCGTGACATTGCCGAACGATCCGCCGGTCGATCCGCCGCCCCCGCTTCCGGCCGGCCGCGTCGCGGGCTTGCCGGGCGCCTTCTCGTAAGGACGCGTGCCGAACGCGTCGTCGTCCTTCCTGCCGATGCCGATCTTCTCGAGGATGCGGGTGAAAAGGCCCATGGCGTCGCTCCGTTGCGGGGGAACGGTCAACTTATCGGGAACGGGTGAAACGGGGATGAAGGCGGACTGTCACGTACATCCCATAACCCCTGTCCGCTTCTGCTCACTCCACGGTCCCATCCCGCTTCTCCCGCGGCTCCACCATCCCTTCGCCCTTGTCGATGAACCACGTGTACTCCGCGATATTGGTCGCATGGTCGCCGATGCGCTCGATGTTCTTCGCGATGAACAGCAGGTGCGTGCAGGCGGTGATCTGGCGCGGGTCTTCGGCCATGTACGTCAGCAGCTCGCGGAACAGCCCGGTGTAGGCGGCGTCGAGTTCGGCGTCGCGCGAACGCACCGCCATCGCCGCCTCGGCATCGCGGGCGGCATAGGCGTCGAGGGCGTCGCGCACGAGCATGCCCGCCAGACGGGCGAGGGCAGGCAGCCCGCGGCCGGCGGCCACGGTCGGCGACTGGTTCAGCACCATGCTGCGTTTGGCCACGTTCGCGGCGTAATCGCCGATGCGCTCGATGTCCGACGAGATCCGCAGCGCCGCGTAGACCTCGCGCAGGTCGCGCGCCATCGGCTGACGCAGCGCGAGCAGCTGCAGCACGTCGTGGGCGACGGCGTGCTCCAGCGCGTCGATCGCCTCGTCGTTCGCGACCACGCGCATCGCCGCGGCGTCGTCGCGGCGCTGCAGCACGTCGATGGCGGCGTCGAGCTGGGCGGCGGCCATCGTGCCCATGCGGCGGATCTCGCTGTCGAGGCGGGAGAGTTCGGTGTCGTAGCTCTTGACGATGTGGTCGGTCATCTTCCTGGACTCGCGGCTGAAGCCGCTCCTACGTGGAGGTGAGGGGGGCAGGCGTTCTTCAGCCGAAGCGGCCGGTGATGTAGTCCTCGGTCTGCCGCTTCGAGGGCTTGGTGAAGATCGTCGACGTCGGGCCGTGCTCGACCAGTTCGCCGAGGTACATGAAGGCGGTGAAATCGGAACACCGTGCCGCCTGCTGCATGTTGTGAGTCACGATCAGGATCGTGAAGCGCTGTTTCAGTTCGGCGAAAAGCTGCTCGATCTTGCCGGTGGCGATCGGGTCGAGCGCCGACGTGGGCTCGTCGAACAGGATCACCTGCGGCTTCAGCGCCACCGCGCGGGCGATGCACAGCCGCTGCTGCTGCCCGCCGGAAAGCCCGAGCGCGGACTTGCCGAGCTTGTCCTTCACCTCGTCCCACAGCGCGGCCTGGCGCAGCGCTTCCTCGACGCGGTCATCCATGTCGGCCTTGCCGAGCTTCTCGTAATGCCCGATGCCGTAGGCGATGTTGTCGCGGATCGACATCGGGAACGGCACCGGCTTCTGGAACACCATGCCGACCTGGCTGCGCAGCCGGTTCAGCGGGTACTTCGGGTCGAGCACGTTCTCGCCGTCCAGCCGCACCTGGCCGCTCGCGACCTGCCCGGGGTAGATCGAATAGATGCGGTTGAACACGCGCAGCAGCGTCGACTTGCCGCAGCCGGACGGACCGATCAGCGCGGTCACCTGCTTCTCCGGCACGTCGAGGTCGATGTCCTTCAGCGCCACGGCGTCGCCGTAGCGGAAGCCCAACCCGCGCGCGGCGAGTTTCATCTCAGTCATGGCTCATCCTGTTGCGAAGGAGGATCGCGCGCGCGACGAGGCCGGTCAGCAGCACGAAGAGGGTGACGACGAACGCGCCGGCCCATGCGAGCGCGTTCCAGTACTCGAACGGGCTCATCGCGAACTGGAAGATCACCACCGGCACGCTCGCCATCGGCTTCGTGACCTCGGTGCTCCAGTACTGGTTGTTGAGCGCGGTGAACAGCAGTGGCGCGGTCTCGCCGCTGATGCGCGCCAGCGCCAGCAGCACGCCGGTGACGATGCCCGGCGCGGCGGCGCGGTAGAGGATCTGCAGGTTCACCTTCCACATCGGGATGCCGAGCGACAGCGCCGCCTCGCGCATCTGCGCCGGCACCAGCCGCAGCATCTCGTCGGTGGTGCGCACGACCACCGGCAACACGATGAAGCCCAGCGAGATGGCGCCGGCCAGCGCCGAGAACCCGCCCATCGGCGACACCACCAGCGTGTACACGAACAGACCGAGCACGATCGACGGCGCCGACAGCAGGATGTCGTTGATGAAGCGGATCACCTCGCCGAGCCGCCGCCCGCGCGCGTACTCGGCCAGATACGTGCCGGCGGCGATGCCGATCGGCGTCGCCATCGCCACCGCGAGCGCGCACATCAGCAGCGAGCCGGCGAACGCGTTGAGCAGGCCGCCGGACACCTCGCCCGGCGGCGGTGTCATCTGCGTGAACAGATGCGGGCCGAACGCGGCGAGGCCACGGCTCACCGTGGTCCACAGGATCCAGACCAGCCAGAACAGGCCGAACGCGGTGGCGGCGCCCGCCATCAGCATCGTCGCGCCGTTGACGATCCGGCGGCGCAGGTACAGGGGGTCGGCGACGCCGTTCATCGCGTGCCCTCGCGCTTCGCGAGGCCGCGCAGCATCAATCGCGCGATCGACAGCACGATGAAGGTGACGACGAACAGCAGGAAGCCGAGCGCGATCAGCGAGCTCAGGTACATCGGCGAATCGGCCTCGGCGAACTCGTTGGCGATCGTCGCCGCGATCGAGTTGCCCGGCTCCAGCAGCGAGGCGGTGAGGTAGTGCGCATTGCCGAGCACGAACGTCACCGCCATCGTCTCGCCGAGCGCGCGACCGAGGCCGAGGAAGACGCCGCCGAGCACCGCCGATCGCGTGTAAGGCAGCACGACGTTCCAGACCACCTCGGTGGTGGTCGAGCCCAGCGCGTACGCCGATTCCTTCAGGCGCGCCGGCACCGTGAGGAACACCTCGCGCATCACCGACGAGATGAACGGGATCACCATGATCGCCAGCACCAGCCCGGCCGTGCCCATGCCGATGCCCAGCGGCGGGCCGCGGAACAGCGGCCCGATGACCGCCGCTTGCCCGAGGTTCTCGTCGAGCCACGGGAACACGTGCTCGCCGAGCCACGGCACCAGCACGAACAGGCCCCACATGCCGTAGATGATCGACGGGATGCCCGCGAGCAGCTCGATCGCCGCCGACACCGGGGTGCGCAGCCACGGCGGCGCCACCTCGGTGAGGAACAGCGCGATGCCGAAGCTGACCGGCACCGCGATCAGCATCGCGATCGCGGCGGTGACCACCGTGCCGTAGATCGGCACCAGCGCACCGAAGCGCTGCGCCACCGGGTCCCATTCGGTCGACACCAGGAAGCCGAACCCGAATTCGGCGAACGCCTCGCGACCGCCCCACGCCATCGACGCCGCCGCCGCGAACAGCGACAGCAGCACGAACACGCCCGCTGCCGTGACGGCCGCTTCGAACAGGCGGTCGCCGCGGACGTCGGTGCGCGTGCGCGCCTCCGCGTCGAAGCCGGAGGGCGATCTGGCAGCGATCGTGTTCATCGGTGTCCTTGCAGAAGACCGCGCGCCCGGGCGCGAACCCGGGCGCGCGGCGAGGGGCGTCGATTACTTCGGAAGCCGGGCGGACCAGTACGCCTCGATCTGGGCGACCAGTTCTTCCGGCAGCGGCACGTAACCGAGCTTGGTGGCGGCGTCGTCGCCGTTGTCGTAGACCCAGTCGAAGAATTCGCGCGCCTGCTTCGAACGCGCCGCGTCCTTCGGCACGCGGTGCATCAGCATGAAGTTGGTCGCGGCGATCGGCCACGCGTCGGCCCCCGGCGCGTTGGTCAGCACCAGCGAGAAATCCTCGACCGACGACCACTCGGCGCTGGCGGCGGCCGCGGCGATCGACTCGCCGGTCGGCTGGACGTAGGCGCCCGAGGCGTTGCGCAGCTGCGTGTGGCCCAGCTTGTTCACCAGCGCGTACGAGAGCTCGACGTAGCCGATGGCGCCCTTGATCTGCCTGGTGTACGCGGCGACGCCTTCGTTGCCCTTGCCGCCGACGCCGGTCGGCCAGCGCACCGACGTGCCTTCACCGACCTTCGTCTTCCACTCCGGGCTGACCTTGGACAGGTAGTTGACGAAGTTGAAGGTGGTGCCCGAACCGTCGGAGCGGTGCACGACGGTGATGCGGGTCGACGGCAGCGCCACGCCCGGGTTCAGCGCGGCGATCGCCGGGTCGTTCCAGGCCTTGATCTTGCCGAGGAAGATATCGGCGAGCAGCTCGCCGGTGAGCTTCAGCTGGCCCGGGGCGATGCCGGCGAGATTCACCACCGGGACGATGCCGCCCATCACCGACGGGAACTGCACCAGGCCGCTGGCCTTCAGGTCCTCGGGCTTCAGGGGCGCGTCGGACGAACCGAAGTCGACCGTGGCCGCCTTGATCTGGGCGATCCCGCCGCCCGAGCCGATCGACTGGTAGTTGACCTTGTGACCCGTGGCGGCGTGGTAGTCCGCCGACCACTTCGACATGGCCGGATAGACGAAGGACGCACCGGCGCCGGTGACCTCGGCGGCGTGGGCGGCGGTGCCGAACGCGAGCGCGGCGGCGAGCGCGGTCAGGCGGAGCGTGGTGGCGAGCGAGCGGGACATGGGCGACTCCTTGGGGAATGCGCGCATGGTCCGGGAGCTGTGTTACTCGCTTGTTACAAATGAGCCGCCTTTTCGAAGCCGCGCTTCCTTCGCCGGTCACCAGTGCAGCTGCACTCGCCCCTCGACGATATGGGGATCGTCGGAAAGCCCCATCCGCTCGCTTTCCACCCTCACGTAGTTCGCCGACAGACGCACGTGCCTGCCGGCGTACCAGTTCACCCCGAGCGTCAGCGCATCCATCGTGCCGCCGGCGATCGGGCCGTCGTCGAGGTTCACGTGGTCGAGGCGGGCACCGAGCTGCCACAGCCCGCGCGCGGCCGCCGGTGACGGCGTGCCGATCGTGCCGGCCTTGTAGCTCCACGTTTCGCCGGTGAGGTTCCAGACCGCGGACAGATAGCCGGCGTCGGCATCGAAATCGCCGGTCGGGCCATAGCGGTCGACGCGGCCATGCAGCCATTCACCCTGCAGCTTCACCGGGCCGGTGATCCACGCGCCTTCGAGGCCGAACGCGCGCAGGCGGTCGGCGTCGCGCATCGTGCCGGCGTCGGCGAGGCGGACGACGGCGAGGTCGGCCTGGGGACGCGCGCGCAGCCGCAGCGTGTCGGCGTCCGTGTCGGAATCGGCGATCGCGGCGCCGAGGTGGAGCAGGCGGCCGTCGCCGTCGACCGGTGCCCACGCGGCGCGGGCCGCGAAGCCGCCGCCGCGGGCCGCATCGTCGCCGTACTCGCGGCCGAACGCGGCGGCGGCGAACGTCCAGTCACCGGTGGTGTGCTGCGCCTTGAGGCCGAGCCGGCGGCCGAGCGAGAACATCGACGCCGACGACACCGCGATGAAATCGTGCGTGCGCGAGCTGCCGAGCGCTTCCAGCCCGAGCGGGACCTTGGACTGGCCGACGGTGAGGAGGGTGCCGGCCTCGGACTTCCACGCGCCGTAGGCGTCGAGGAATTTCTCCGAGGCGAAGTCGTAACCCAGTGCCCACGAAAACCCGCCGGAGCCGGCGCCCTTGATCGCGACTTCGGCGCGGCGGACCGCGTACTCGCTGGAATCGTCGTCGAACGGATCGCCGTCGAGGTCGGCGACGTCGTCGTGGAACCAGTTCCCGTCGTACTGCACGAGACCCTCGAGCGACACGGCGGTGTCCCCGGCATCGAACAGCGGGACTTCTTCGGCGACCGGGGCCGCGAGCGCGGCCAGAGCCACCGCGAGCACGCAGACGGGAGGG
>CBIHMN010000114.1:0-6595 GCA_966211005.1 uncultured Arenimonas sp. | reverse complement strand
CTGGCCCGCGGCATCGCGATGCACGTCGCGGCGATGAACCCGCCGCACAACAAGGCGTCCGACGTTCCGGCCGACTTCCTCGCGAAGGAAAAGGAAATCGAGCTGGCGAAGATGTCGGAGAAGGACAAGGCCAAGCCGGCCGAGATCCTCGAGAAGATCATCACCGGCAAGATCGCCCGCATCGTCAACGAGGTCACGCTGTACGGCCAGCCGTACGTGCTCGACACCGACAAGACGGTCGAGCAGGCGGTGAAGGCCGCCGGCGCCGACGTCGTCCGCTACGAGCGCCTCGTCGTCGGCGAAGGCATCGAGAAGGTCGTCGAGGACTACGCCGCCGAAGTCGCGAAGGCGATGCAGGTCTGACCCGCGGGACGCGGGTCAGACCCGCGCGCCCCCCTTGCCAAGGGGGGCTCTCCACCAGAGGGCGCGTCGGATCGTGAAGAGAAGAAAAGCCCCGCGATGTTCGCGGGGCTTTTTTTTGCGCTCACGGACTGCGGCCGCCTACGGCAGCGCGTCTTCCGGGTTCAGCGTCAGCTGCGCGCGCTCGTCGTCGGTCTTGCGCTCCCACGTCTCCTGGAACTTCGCCTGGTGCTTGGCGACCTTCGCATCCTTCCTGGCGTACCAGCGGACCTTCGGATGACGCGTATCGGCCGGCTCGACCTCGGCCATCCAGCCGGCGAACGCCGGGTTGTCCGTGCTGTAGTCGCCCGGCTCGCCCGGACGGATCGGGCGCAGCTGGAAGCCGTTGCCGTAGATGAAGCGCGCGAGCACGACGTAGCGCTTGCCGGCGGCGACGTCGGCGTCGAGGAAGTGGGTGATGCCCATGTGCGACATGAACCGGTGGCGACCCGGCGCGACGGTGGCGACCGCGTAGTCGTTCTGGCCGAGCACGCCGACCATCCGGCGCTCGTCGCCGACGACCTCGAGGATGCCGACCGGCAGGCCGGCCCACATGCCGCCGCCGGGCTTGATGAACACGATCTGCGCCTGGTCGGCCGGAACGTCGGGCAGTCCTTCGGGCCACTGGACCGCGGTTTGCGCGGACGCCGGAAGCGCGAGCAGGGACAGGAGGGACAGCAGCAGTACGAGCCACGACTTCGGGAGCATCGGTTTCCCCAGGGAATGCGGCCCGGCGGGAGTGCCGGGCCGCGCGTAGGGTGCGGGGACCGTCGCGGCCCTGCAAGCCGGGTCAGAATTCCATGCGGAACCCGAGCGTCAGCATCTCCTGCGAGAGCCCGGAGCGGCCGAGGATGCGTTCGTAGGTGACGAAACCGGAGCGGCCGCCGGTGAACACCATCGACAGCCCGAGACCGACGCGGAAGAAGTCGCTGTCGAGGTCGTCGCCGAGCACCAGGATCGGCGTCTGCGTCGGGTCGTCGACGAAGAAGCCGCGGAACGCCTCGGCGTCGCCACGGAAGTCGTGCTGCCATTCCGCCTCCAGCTGCGGCACGAGCACGCCCCAGCTCGCGCTGTGGGCGTACGCCAGCTTGCCGCCGAACGTCGACGACAGGCCGGTGACCGAACGCGAGTCGATCCGCAGCGCGAGGCCGCTGCCGTTCAGCGAGGCATCCACTTCCTCCTCGAACGCATCGAACTGCAGCCGGTTGTACGCGAGCCGGCCGTACACGCCGTAGGTCCACGCCTGCTTCTGCCAGTCGCGGCCGAACGTGACCGTGGCACCGATGTCGGTGCCGTCCGAATCGGCCTCCGCCAGCTGGTTCACGACCGAGCCCGGCAGGATGTACGCGATGCGGCGCTCGTGGTCGTAACGGTTCCAGCCGAGCGTCAGCACCGTGTCGAGGTACCACTCGCGCGGGCTGTACCACGTGGAATACGCCGACAGGCTGAGGCCCTGCGTGTCGACCTTGCCCTCGCCGCCGGCGAGCACGGTGTCCTGGCGCGTGTAACCGAGCGCGGCGCCGATCACGAAGCGGTCGCTCCAGCGGTAGTCGACGCCGGCGGTGAGGCCGTCGATGTCGAAGTCGTATCGCGGCGTCAGGTTCGTCGGGTCCGATTCGCCGCGCCCGATGTTGCCGGAGAAGAACGCGCCCCAGCGGCCGAACTCGCTGCCGGCTTCGACGTCGCCGCCGGCCGCCGGCGCATCCTCGGCCTGCACGTCGAGCAGCGCCGAGCCGAGCTGCGCGAGCCCGACGCGGCCACCGGACGCCGTCAGCATCAGGCCGTCGAACGACAGCTGCGCCAGCGGCGCGCCACTGCGCAGCTGCACGATGCGGCCGGCGAGGTTCTCGAACTGCGCCCCGCTCGCGGCCTTGCTCGCGTCGGCCTGCGTCTGCGCGACGTCGGGCAGCATCGCCGACAGGGCGTCGCCGACCGCGGCCGGATCGCCTGCCGATGCCGCGGCGAGCGCCTGGCACTGCTGCAGCAGGTCGACTTCGTCGGGCGTCGGCGTCGGGCTGCCCTGCAGCGCGGCGCAGGCGGCGTCCAGCGCCTCGGCGACCGACGCCTCGTTCACCGCCAGCGCCGGCAGCGCGGCCAGCGGCGCGTTGTGCGTGAACTGCACGCTGGAGCCGGCGAACTCGTCGACCGTCGGATACGACGCCGTGACGATCGTCGTCCCCGCGCCCGCGATCGTGACGGTGTTCTGCGTGCGACCCGTCGCATCGGTCACCGTCGTCGGCGACGCCATCGTGCCGTTCGTCGTCGTCCACGTGACGGTGACGCCGGCGAGCGGCGCGCCGTTGCCGAGCAGTTCGACGACCATCGGTGCCGACGGCACGCCGACCACCAGGTCCTGCCCGTTGCCGGACACCGCCGTGGTGCCGGTGACCACCAGCGTCCCGTTGACGGTCAGGTTGAACGTGTAGGTGACGCCACCGGGCGCCGTGGCCTCCACCACCACGGGACCCGGCGTGGTGCCGAGCGTGACCGTGGTCGCCGCCGTTCCGGTCGCGTCGGTGAGCACGTTCGCCGGAGCGACGGTGGCCGACCCGGACACGACGGTGAACACGATCGGGATGCCCGACAGGTCGGGCGCCGGGTCGACGATCTGTACCGAGATCGGCAACGCGATGCCCGGATCGCCGGCCTGCCCGTCGCCGGTCGCGGCGAGGCCGCCCGGCGGCTGGCCGGTGCCGGTCGCGGACGCGGTGACGCCACCGCCGAACGCGCTGGCGGTGATCGTCACCGGGCCCGGGAAGTTGCCGAAGGTGTAGCCGACCGACGCCTGGCCGGCGGCGTCGGTCACCGACGCGCCGGCATCGAGCGTCGCCGAACCGCCGGTGACCTGCCACAGCACGGTCTGGCCGGCCATCGGCTGGCCGGCGCCATCGAGCAGCACCACGACCACGGGGGCCGCCGCGCGCGTCCCCGCGAGCCCGCTCTGCCCGTCGCCCGAAACGACGGTGAGCGTCGCCGGGTCGACGGCGGCGGTGAACTGCACCTGCAGCAGCGGGTTGTCGGCGCGCGACGCGGTCACGACCACCGGATCGAGCCCGAAGCCGACGCTGGTGACGGTGACGCTGGCGAGGCCGGCGCCGTCGGTCACGGTGCTGCTGGCGCTCAGCGTGGCGCCGCCGCTCGCGGTCCAGAAGATCGTGACGCCGGGATCGGCCAGGGCGTCGTCGGTGGCGCGCACGACCAGCGGCGCCGGCAGCGGATTGCCCTGCGCCGCGCTCTGCCCGTCGCCGCTGACGATCGCCAGCGCGCGCAGTTCCACCGCGTTGACGGTGAACACCTGCTGCGCCGTGGGTTCGTCGGCGCGTGTGACGAGGATCGTGATCGGACCGGGGAACGGGCCGACATCGACGAACGCCTGCGCCAGGCCGGCGCCGTCGCTCGTGGCCTGCACGCCCGACAGCGTCGCCGTGCCCGACACGACCTGCCAGACGAGCGCGACGCCGGGCTGGGCCGCGCCGTTGAGCGTCGTGCGCACGACCAGCGGCGCGGTGGTGGTGGTGTCGACCCGCGTCGTCTGGCCGTCGCCGGAAACCTCGACCAGCCCGGCGACATCGACGCCGACGGTGAACGTCGCGACGGCCGATGCGTCGTCGGTGCGGGTCGCGGTGACCGTCACCGGCCCCGGGCCGGGGCCGACGCTGAGCACGCGTACGGACGACTGCCCTTCGAGGCCGGTGATCGTGCTCGTGTCCGACAGCGTCGCGCCGCCGGTGGCGGTCCAGCTGATCGTGACGCCGGCGGCCGGACGCCCGCCCGACATCGCCAGCACACCGAGCGGCTGCGGCAGCGGATTGTTCGTCAGCGCGCTCTGGCCGTTGCCGGAAACGGCGACGAGCCGGTTGCCCGGCGCGTCGGCGCTACCGTCGGAGTCGGCGATCGCCAGCAGCGCCAGCGCACCCGCCGCCGCCGCGCCACCGATCACGAGGCCGGTGTGCCCGTCATCGTCGCGGACCGCCGCGGCGGGCGCCGCGATCACGACGAACCGGTGCGCCGCCATGCGGCAGTCCGGGCCGCTGCAGGCGGGGTCGACGGGTGACTGCACGCGGATCGCGTGGGTGCCGGCGCGCGCCGGCGTGAACCGTACGCGGGCCGAGCCCGGCTCGACGGCATCCGCCGCGGGGCGTGAACGCGCGTCGAGCACCTCGAGCGTGCCTTCGCCCGATTCCACGGCCCATGCCAGCGGCTCGTCGATGGCGGCGGCGCCGTCGCGGCTCTTCACGATCGTCAGTTCGACCGGCAGGCCTGCCTGCGCGGCGATCTCGCCGGCCTGGCCGGCGGCGGGCAGCAACCGCACGACGGGGTCGGCGGCCGCGGGCAGCGACAGCAGCAGCGCCAGCGCGCCGCAGAACAGCACACGGTGGCGGAAGCTCCGCCGGCTCGAATCGTTCATTTTTCCCCCTGGTGACTACTCACCGCGGTGCATGCGCGCATCGCGCCGGCGAAACCGACGACCTCAGCGAGCAACGCCACCGTCGCCGGCATTCGGCCATCGCGCGGATCGCGATGCAAGTGTCCGCCGCGACGTGCCGGCCGGCGGTGCGGCCCCGCGATCGGCTAGAATTCCGGCGTTTGCCCGACCGGAGGTCCCGATGAGCGCCGCACCCCTGAAATACCGTCGCGTGCTGCTGAAACTCTCCGGCGAAGCGCTGATGGGCGACGAGGACTACGGCATCTCGCCGCGGGTGATCGCCGCGGTCGCGAAGGAGATCGTCGAGGCGCAGCGCGCCGGCGCCGAGGTCGGGCTGGTGATCGGGGGCGGAAATATTTTCCGGGGGGCCGGCCTCGCCGCCGCCGGGATGGACCGTGTCACCGGCGACCACATGGGCATGCTGGCCACCGTGATCAACGCGCTGGCGATGGCCGACGCGCTCGAGAAACAGGGCGGCTTCGCGCGCGTGATGAGCGCGATCAAGATCAACGAGGTCTGCGAGGACTACATCCGGCGCCGCGCGATCCGGCACATGGAGAAGGGCCGCATCTGCCTGTTCGCGGCCGGCACCGGCAATCCGTTCTTCACCACCGATTCGGCCGCGGCGCTGCGCGCCAGCGAGATCGGCGCGGACCTGCTGCTGAAGGCGACGAAGGTCGACGGCATCTACGACGCCGACCCGAAGAAGAACCCGGGCGCGACGCGCTTCGAGTACCTGTCGTACGACGAGGTGATCGCGCGCAACCTGCAGGTGATGGACACCGCGGCGTTCGCGCTGTGCCGCGACAACGGCGTGCCGCTGCGCATCTACGACATGATGCAGCCCGGCGCGCTGATGCGGATCCTGCGCGGCGAGCCGCTGGGGACGCTGGTCGGCCCGTGAGCCGCCCTGCCCGCCTATAATCCCCGCCCATGCTCGCCACGCGGAGACCGCGATGCTCAACGACATCAAGAAAGACGCCCAGACGCGCATGGCCAAGTCGGTCGAGGCGTTCCGCCACGACCTGACGAAGCTGCGCACGGGCCGCGCCACCACCGCGCTGGTCGACCACCTGAAGGTGAACTACTACGGCTCGGACACGCCGCTGACGCAGGTGGCCTCGGTCGTCGTCGCCGACGCGCGCTCGCTGCAGATCACCCCGTACGAGAAGAACATGGTGGCCGCGGTCGAGAAGGCGATCCTCGCCTCCGACCTCGGCCTGACGCCGAACACCGCCGGCACCGTGATCCGCATCAACCTGCCGCCGCTCACCGAGGAGCGCCGCAAGGAGCTCGGCAAGCACGTGCACGCCGAAGCCGAGAACGCCAAGATCGCCGTCCGCAACATCCGCCGCGACGCGATCCACCACGCCAAGGAACTGCTGAAGGAGAAGCAGGTCACCGAGGACGACGCGCGCCGCGCCGAGGAAGAGATCCAGAAGATCACCGACAAGGCGGTGAAGGACGTCGACGACGTCGCGCGGGAGAAGGAAAAGGAACTGATGGCGGTCTGAGGCCGGCCGCTGCCATGTCCGCCGTCCGCCGCAAGCCGCGCCACCTCGCCGTCATCATGGACGGCAACGGCCGCTGGGCCGAGCGCCGCCAGCGCCCGCGCACGCTCGGCCACCGCGCGGGCGTCCGCGCGGTGCAGGTCTGCGTCGACTTCTGCCTCGCCGAGGGCATCGAGGCGCTGACGCTGTTCGCGTTCTCCAGCGAGAACTGGAACCGGCCGCAGGACGAGGTCGGCGCGCTGATGAAGCTGTTCCTGCG
>CBIHMN010000113.1:0-6632 GCA_966211005.1 uncultured Arenimonas sp. | reverse complement strand
ACGTGCCGACGAAATCGAGCAGCATCAGCAGCTGCGGCGCGAACGGCAGCGTCATCGCCGGCGCCTCGGCAGGGTCGCCGGCGGCGTCCCCTCCACGCCCGCGCGGCGGCGCCGGAACAGCGACACGCGCGCCAGCAGCACCGTCGTCACGGGGACGGTCAGCGCCAGCAGCGCCGGCAGCAGCAGCGGATGCAGCACCAGCCGCCCCTGCAGCGTCGACAGATACAGCGCGGCCGCACCGGCGACGCACCACGCCGCCAGCGTGTACGCGAGCGCGGGCGGATGCATCCGCAGGAAGAATTCGCGCAGCCGCAGGAAGCCCACCGCCGACACCACCACCAGCAGCCCGCTGCCCACCAGCAGCGCCGCGACGATCACGTCGACCCACACCGGAACCGGGTTCATTCGATCACCTCCCCGCGCAGGATGAACTTCGCCATCGCCGCCGAACTGACGAAACCGAACAGCGCGATCAGCAGCGCCGCCTCGAAATACCGGTCGCTCTGGTAACGGATGCCCACCACCATCACCACCAGCATCGCATGCACGTACAGCAGGTCGAGCGCGAAAACGCGGTCCTGCGCGCGCGGCCCGCGCAGCAGCCGCGCCACCACCAGCACCGACGCCAGCGCGTAGCAGCCGAGCGCGAACCCGGTGGCGACCTGCACGATCAGGCTCATTCGAAGATCTCCCGCAGCGGGCGTTCGTAGCGGTGCTTGAAGCGGGCGATGTACGCGTCGGCGTCGTCCACGTCCCAGACGTGCAGCAGCAGCGTGGCGCGATCGGCCGCCAGTTCGGACCACACGGTGCCGGGCACGACCGTCGTCACCAGCGCCAGCATCGCCAGCCCGAGCGGATCTTCCAGTTCGAGGGGGATCAGCACGAAGCGCGGGTTCGGCCGCCGCCCGCGCAGGCGCAGCACGTCGCGGCCGACCGCGAAATTGGAGGTCACGACGTCCGCGAACACGAGCACGGCGAAGGATGCCGCCCGCCCCATGTCGCGAAGCGGCGCATGGCGCAGGCGCAGGCGGCGCGTCAGCGGCGGCAACCCCAGCGCCAGCAGCAGCCCGAGCACGAGCTGTCCGGGCGCGGCGCTGCGCGCCAGCAGCAGCCACAGCACGAGCAGCAGGACGCTCAGGCCCGGTGCCGGCACGAGTCGGCGCAGCCACGTCATGGCGTCGCGCTCCCGTCGTCCGGCGCCGGCACATCCGGACCTGCCGTCGGCGACGCCGGACCGGGTTTCGGCCGCGCCGAAAGCACCGCGTCGATGTAGGCGCGCGGCGCGTGCGCCGCGGTGGCGGTCGCGGTCGCATAACGCATCACCGGTTCGGCGTACACCGTCAGGCCGCCGGCGGCGACCAGCAGGATCAGCACCGCGCCGCCTTCGGCCGCGCGCAGCTGCGGCGCGAAATGCACGCCCTTCGACCAGAAATGGCGGATGCCGGCACGCGCCAGCGAGATCATCGCGAACAGGCTCGACGCCAGCAGCAACCCGATCAGCATCCAGCGCGCCGACCCGGCGCCGTCCGCCCCGGCGTTGGCGGGACCGACCCCGGTCGCCGCCGAAAGCAGCGCGACCTTGCCGACGAAGCCGGCCAGCGGCGGCAGCCCGGCGACGAGCAGCGCGCAGGCGACGAACGCCAGGCCCAGCATCGCCACCGACACGGGGAACGCGCGGCCGACCAGCGGCAGCGCGTCGTCGTCGAGGTTGTCCTCCTCGTCGGGAACCGCGTCGGGATCCACGACCGGCAGGCGCGTTTCCACGCTCGTGCGCTTCACCAGCTCCACCAGCAGGAACAGCAGGCCGACCGCGAGTGTCGCGACGGGCAGATAGAACAGCGCCGCCGCGCTCAACGGCACCGAGTGCAGGCCGATCGCCGCGAGCAGCGTGCCCGACGACACCATCACCGAGAACGCGGCGATGCGCTCCAGCCGGATCGACGCGAGCAGCCCGATCGTGCCGAACGCCAAAGTCAGCAGGCCGCCGTAGAGCATCACGCCGCCGCCGAAATGCGCCGACGCGCCGGCCTCCAGCGAGAACACCAGCGTCCACAGCCGGAACAGCGCGTAGAACCCGACCTTCGTCATCAGCACGAACAGCGCCGCCACCGGCACCGCGGTCGCGGTATAGGCCGGCACCAGCCACGCGTTCAGCGGCCACACGGCGGCCTTGATCAGGAACGCCACGGCGAGGATCGCCGCGCCGACGTGCAGCAGTCCGCGGTCGCCGACCGGCACCTGCGCGGCCTTGTCGGCGAGGTCGGCCATCGTCAGCGTGCCGGTGACGCCGTACAGCACCGCGACGCCGACCAGGAACAGCGACGAGGCGAGCAGGTTCATCGCGATGTAGTGCATGCCCGAGCGCACGCGCGGCCAGCCCGAGCCGTGCATCTGCAGCCCGTACGACGCCGCCAGCAGGACCTCGAAGAACACGAACAGGTTGAACAGGTCGCCGGTGAGGAACGCGCCGTTGAGCCCGAGCAGCTGCATCTGGAACAGGGGGTGGAACCACGCGCCGACGCGCGACCACCCGGCTTCGGCATACACCGCCGACGCGGTGCCGAGCAGCCCCACCAGCACGAGCATCGCCACCGACAGCCGGTCGCCGACCAGCACGATCCCGAACGGCGCCTGCCAGTTGCCGGCGAGGTAGACGGCGATGCCACCGGCGTCGACCGCGTGCAGCAGCGTGGCCGCGACCGCGAGCCCGGCCGCCGTCGCGCCGATGTTGATGAGGCCGCGCAGGCGCCGGCGGCTGGAATCGACGAACAGCAGCAGCGCCGCGGCGAGCAGCGGCAGCACCAGCGGCACGATCAGCAGCCCGGGCAGGGGCGTCGTCACTCGTCGGTCTCGCCGTCGACGTGGTCGGTGCCGCTGAGGCCGCGCGCGGCCAGCAGCACGACGAGGAACAGCGCGGTGGTCGCGAAGCCGATGACGATGGCGGTCAGCACCAGCGCCTGCGGCATCGGGTCGGTGTAGTGCTCCAGGTCGGGCGTGACGCCGGGCGCGACGATCGGCGGGCGGTCGATCACGAGGCTGCCCATGCTGAAGATGAACAGGTTCACCGCGTACGACAGCAGCGCGAGCCCCATCACGACCTGGAACGTGCGCGGCCGCAGCACCAGCCAGATGCCGGCCGCGGCGAGCACGCCGATCACCATGGCGAGAAGGGCTTCCATCAGGGCGCCTCCGCGTCGGGCGCGACACGCGGCGCCAGCTGGCGGTGGCCGCGGATCGACTGGTGGGCGAGCGCGGTCAGGATCAGCAGCGTCGCGCCGACCACCACCGCGAGCACCCCGGCGTCGAACAGCGCCGCGCTCGGCAGGTGCACCTCGCCGAGCAGCGGCAGCGCCAGATGCGCCGTGTGGCTGGTCAGGAACGGGTAGCCGAACAGCACGGCACCGAGCCCGGTGGCGGCGGCGATCAGCAGGCCGGCGGCGATCCACTTCGCCGGGCGCACCGGCGCGCGCGCCTCGACCCAGCGCGTGCCGGACATGATGTACTGCATCAGCAGCGCGATCGCGACGACCAGGCCGGCGACGAACCCGCCGCCCGGCTCGTCGTGCCCGCGCCAGAAGAAGTGCGCGGCCACCAGCAGCGCCACCGGCAGCAGCAGCCGCGCGAGCACCGCCGGCACCAGCAGGTAGCCCCCGGCATCGTCGTCGCGCTCGGCCGGCAGCAGGTCGGTGTCGACATCGGCCGACACCGCGCGCTGCTGCGACGGCCGCGCGACGCTTTCGGCCGGCGGCCGGAAACGGCGCAGCAGCGCATACACCGTCAGCGCGACCGCGCCGAGCACGGTGATCTCGCCGAGCGTGTCGAGCGCGCGGAAGTCCACCAGCATCACGTTGACCACATTCGTGCCGCCACCTTCCGGCAGCGCGCGCTCGAGGAAAAACGGCGAGATGCTCTGCGGCGCCGGTCGCGTCAGCAGCGCGTAGGACAGCGCCGCCATGCCGCCACCGACACCGATCGCCAGCACCAGGTCACGCCCGCGCCGCAGCCGGCCACGCAGCGGATGGCGCTCGGCGACACCTTCCAGCCGCATCGGCATCCAGCGCAGGCCGAGCAGGAGCAGCGTGGTGGTGACGATCTCCACGACGATCTGCGTCAGCGCGAGGTCGGGCGCCGAGAACCACGCGAAGGTGAGGCAGGTGACGAGTCCGGCGCCGCCCATCATCGCGATCGCGACCAGCCGGTGGAACTTCGCCATCGCCGCCGCGCCGATCGCGCAGATCATGCCGATGATCCACAGCAGCACGAACGGCTGCGACGCGGGCAGGCGCGCGCGGTCGCCCCATTCCAGCGGCGTACCGCGCGCGGCCAGCAGCGCCAGCGCGGCCGCGATCACCACCACCGCGAACAGCTGCGGCTGCATCCGCCGCGTGCTGGCCAGGCGCAGGAACGCACGCGAGCCGCGCGTGGCGGCGAGCAGCACGCTCTCGAACAGGTGGCGACCGTTGAAGCGGCGCACCACCGGCGTGTCGAGCAGGAACCCGTGCGCCTGCTGCCGGCGCAGCCACAGATAACCGAGCACGCCGCCGACGATCGCGACCAGGCTCATCAGCAGCGGCGGCGTCACGCCGTGCCACACCGCGAGGCTGTACGCCGGCAGCGTGCCGCCGACCACCGGCGCCGCGGCGGCCGCGAGCGACGGCCCGATCGAGAGCCCGGGAACGATGCCGACCACGAGGCACGCCAGCACCAGGACCTGCACGGGCACGCGCATCCAGCGCGGCGGCTCCTCGGGCACGCGCGGCAGGTCGGTGGACGGTTCGCCGAAGAAGATGTCGTAGCCGAAGCGCAGCGAATACACGACCGCGAACACGCCGGCGACCGTCGCGACGACCGGCAGCGTCATCTCCACCCACGGATGCGAATCCAGGAACACCGCTTCGGCGAAGAACATCTCCTTCGACAGGAAGCCGTTGAGCAGCGGCACCCCGGCCATCGCGCCGGTCGCGACGAGCGCGAGCGTGCCGGTGCGCGGCATCGCGCGGATCAGCCCGTTGAGCCGGCCGATGTCGCGGGTGCCGGTTTCGTGGTCGACGATCCCGGCCGCCATGAACAGCGACGCCTTGAACGTGGCGTGGTTCATGATGTGGAACACCGCCGCCACCGCCGCCAGCGGGCTGTTCAGCCCGAACAGCAGGGTGATCAGCCCGAGGTGGCTCACCGTCGAATACGCGAGCACGCGCTTGAGGTCGCGCTGGAACATCGCCGCATAGGCGCCGAGCAGCAGCGTCAGCGCGCCGGTCCCGCCGACCAGCCAGAACCACAGCTCGGTGCCCGACAGCACCGGCCACAGGCGCCCGAGCAGGAACACGCCGGCCTTCACCATGGTCGCCGAGTGCAGGTAGGCCGACACCGGCGTCGGCGCCGCCATCGCCCGCGGCAGCCAGAAGTGGAACGGAAACTGCGCGCTCTTGGTGAACGCGCCGACCAGCACCAGCCCGAGCATCGGCGGGTAGAGCGCATGCGCCCGGATCACATCGCCCGCGGCCAGCACCGCGTCGAGCTCGTAGGTGCCGGCGATGTGGCCGAGCAGCACGACCCCGGCCAGCAGGCACAGCCCGCCACCGCCGGTGACGACCAGCGCCATCCGCGCGCCGCGCTGCGCGTCGGTGCGGTGGTGCCAGTAGCCGATCAGCAGGAACGAGACGAGGCTGGTGAGTTCCCAGAACACGACCAGCTGCAGCAGGTTGCCCGACAGCACGACGCCGAGCATCGCGCCCATGAACGCGAGCAGCAGCGCGTAGAAGCGCGCCACCGGGTCGTCGGGCGACATGTAGTAGCGCGCGTACAGGCACACCAGCGCGCCGATCACGGTGACGACCAGTGCGAACATCCACGCGAAGCCGTCCATCCGCAGCACGAGGTCGAGCCCCAGCGACGGCACCCACGCGATCGTCTCGCGCAGCACGCCGCCGTCGCGCACTTCCGGGAACAACAGCAGCACGTGCAGCGCGGCCATCGCCGCGACGATGCCGGCGACGCCGGCCAGCACGGTGCGGGCGCGGGTCGGCAGGAACGCGGTGAGCGCCGCGCCCGCGAACGGGAACAGCAGCAGCAGGAGCAGGGTCATGCGCGGGGGGTCGGCGTGGCCATCTCCCGCATGTTAACCGGCGCGTCGGCGGCCCGGCCTCACGCGATGGCGAGGATGCGTCCGTCCGCGTCGACGACCAGCCGCGCCCGTGCGCTGCCGTGCCAGAAAGTCGCGCGCCAGCGGCCTTCGTCGCGGCCGGTCCCGCGCTCGCACAGCGTCGCGATCCTGCCGTTCGCCATCAGCGCGCGGAATTCCTCCACCGGCAGCGACAGCAGCGCGGCGATACGCGCCGCGTCGATGTCGATCGTGTTCACAGGCCGAGCCCGGCGGCGTCCTCGGCGTGCAGCGAGGCGTAGTCGTCGAGGGCATCGGGCAGGCGCGTGGCGAGCTCGTCGGTGCCGGTGGCCGCGTCGGCGTCGGCGTCGGGGAGCGGGGTCGGGATCGGCATCGGGGTCACCTCCGACGACATCGTCCCGCATGACTACATCGGGTTCCCTGACATGGATCAGCTGGCGCCGGCCCGCCGCGGCGGCCGGAAGGCGACCGACGCCCGAACCCGCGGCGTCAGCGTTCGTCCAGCGCGTGG
>CBIHMN010000112.1:0-6733 GCA_966211005.1 uncultured Arenimonas sp. | reverse complement strand
CTTCGCCGACCGGGAGCGGTGGTCCACGCCCGCGGCCTTCACCCAGGCGGCAATCCGCGTGCCGCATGAAACGCGGCCCGGAACTCCGCGAACGCGCCCGCCTCGATCGCGGCGCGGATGTCGCGCATCAGCTGCTGGTAGTGATGCAGGTTGTGGATCGTCGCCAGCATCGAACCGAGGATCTCGTTGCAGCGGTCCAGATGGCGCAGGTACGAACGCGTGTAACCCGACGTGCAGGTGTAGCAGGTGCAGCCCGGCTCGATCGGTCGCAGATCGTGCTCGTACTGCGCGTTGCGGATGCGCACCTGGCCGCCGCGGACGAAGTAGTGGCCGTTGCGCGCGTTCCGCGTCGGCATCACGCAGTCGAACATGTCGATGCCGCGATGCACCGCCTCGACGATGTCCTCCGGCTTGCCGACGCCCATCAGGTAGCGCGGATGGTCCTCCGGCAGCTGCGGGCACAGCGCCGCGAGGGTCGCGTCGCGCTCCTCGGCCGGTTCGCCCACCGCGAGGCCGCCGACCGCGTAGCCGTCGAAGCCGATGTCGACCAGCCCCGCCGCCGAGCGCGCGCGCAGGTCGGCGTGCGTGCCGCCCTGCACGATGCCGAACAGCGCCGCGTCGTTGCCTTCGTGCGCGCGCCGGCTGCGCTCCGCCCAGCGCAGGCTCAGCTCCATCGACGCGCGCGCCACGTCGTGCGTCGCCGGATACGGGGTGCACTCGTCGAAGATCATCACGATGTCGGAATCGAGCGTGCGTTGCACCTGCATGCTCACCTCCGGCGACAGGAACACCCGCGCCCCGTCGGTCGGCGACGCGAAGGCGACGCCCTCCTCCGTGATCTTGCGCATCTTCGCCAGCGACCAGACCTGGAAGCCGCCGCTGTCGGTCAGGATCGGGCCGTCCCAGCCGGCGAACCGGTGCAGGCCGCCGTGCGCGGCGATCACGTCCATCCCGGGCCGCAGCCACAGGTGGAAGGTGTTGCCGAGGATGATTTCCGCGCCGGTCGCGCGCAGCGACTCCGGCGTCATCGCCTTCACCGTGCCGTAGGTGCCGACGGGCATGAACGCGGGCGTCTCCACCGTGCCGCGCGGAAACGTCAGGCGGCCGCGGCGGGCGGCGCCGTCGGTGGCGAGTCTTTCGAAGTGCATCCGGCTCATGGGAAAAGGAGCATCGCGTCGCCGTAGCTGAAGAACCGGTAGCGCTCGCGCACCGCGTGGGCATAGGCGGCGAGGATGCGCTCGCGGCCGGCGAAGGCGGACACCAGCATCATCAGCGTGCTCTCCGGCAGATGGAAGTTGGTCAGCAGCGCGTCGACGCTGCGGACGGGATGGCCCGGGAAGATGAAGATGCGCGTGTCGCCGGCGAACGGCCGGAGCTCGCCGTCGCGCATCGCCGACTCCAGCGCGCGCACGACCGTCGTGCCCACCGCGACCACGCGCCCGCCGGCCGCACGCGTGCGCGCGACCTGCGCGCACAGTTCCGCGCCGACGTTCAGCCATTCGCTGTGCATCACGTGGTCGTGCACCGAATCGGCGCGCATCGGCTGGAAGGTGCCGGCGCCGACATGCAGGGTGACGTGCCCGAAGGCCACACCCTTCCCGCGCAGTGCCGCGAGCAGCGGTTCGTCGAAATGCAGGCCCGCGGTCGGCGCCGCCACCGCGCCCGGCTCGCGCGCGAACAGCGTCTGGTAGCGCTCGGCATCGGCCGCGCCGGCCTCGCGCTGGATGTACGGCGGCAGCGGCATCCGGCCGGCGCGCTGCAGCAGCGCCTCGAGCGGCTCGGCGGTCTCGAAACGCAGGCGGAAGAATTCGCCCTCGCGACCGAGCACGGTCACCGCCGTGCCCTCGTCGAGCACGATGCGGCCCCCGGCCTTCGGCGTCTTGCTCGCCCCGACCTGCGCCAGCGCCTCGTGCGCGCCGGTGATCCGCTCCAGCAGGATCTCCACGCGCCCGCCGCTGTCCTTGTGTCCGTGCAGCCGCGCCGGGATCACCCGCGTGTCGTTGAATACCAGCAGATCGCCCGCGCGCAGGTACTCGGGCAGATCGCGCACCTGCCGGTCCGCGTACGCGGCGTCCCCGGTCGGCACCACGAGCAGCCGGCTCGCCGAGCGCTCCGGCAGCGGCGCCTGGGCGATGAGCTCCGGCGGCAGGTCGTAGTGGAAGTCGGACTTCTTCACGCGGGAGGGTCGGGATGCGGGGGGCGCATTATCCCGGAAACGCGGAGCCTCAAAGCCACCCTTTCGCCCGCGCCACCCGATACGCCTCGATCCGGTTCTCCGCGCCGAGCTTGCCGATCGCCTCGCTCAGGTAGTTGCGCACGGTGCCCTGCGACAGGTGCAGGCGCTCGGCGATGTCGGCGCTGCGCGCGCCCTCGCCGGCGAGGCGCAGCACCTGGCGCTCGCGTTCGCTCAGCGGATCGGTTTCGCCCCACGCGGCCACGGCGAGCTGCGGGTCGATCGCGCGGCCGCCGGCGTGTACCTGGCGCAGGGCGTGCGCGAGCTGCGCCGAGGGCGCGTCCTTCAGCAGGTAGCCGCGGACCCCGGCGTCGAGCGCGCGGCGCAGGTAACCGGCGCGCGCGAACGTGGTGAGGATCACGACGCGCGTCGCCAGTTCACGCTCCTGCACCTTCAGCGCGAGGTCGAGCCCGGTCAGGCCCGGCATCTCGATGTCGGTGACCAGCAGGTCGGGCGAATGCGCCAGCACCTCGCGCCATGCGGCGTCGCCGTCGCCGGCCTGCGCGACGATCGCCAGCTCCGGTTCCAGCCCGAGCAGCGCCGCGAGCGCGCCGCGCACCATCGCCTGGTCTTCGGCCAGCACGATGCGGATCATCGTGGCGCCTCGAGCCGCGCGGTCGACGGCAGCACCAGCCGCAGCCGCGTGCCGCCGGCGGGGGGACTGTCGACTTCCAGCCGCCCGCCGATGCCTTCCAGCCGTTCGCGCATGCCGGCCAGCCCGTGGCCGCTGCGATCGATGCCGCCACGGCCGTCATCGGCGATCGACAACACCGGTGCCCCGTCCACCAGCGCGAGGTCGACGTCGACGCGCGACGCCCCGGCGTGCCGCAGCACGTTCGTCACCGCTTCGCGCAGGCCCATCGCCAGCACCGATTCGGCGGCCGGATCGAGCCCGACCGGCGCGAGACGCTGGTCGAGTGGAATCTCCGCCGACAGCAGCGCCAGACGCGCGGCGGCGAGTTCGGCCTGCAGGCCGGTCGCGCGGATGCCGGCGACCGCTTCGCGCACCTGCGCCAGCGCCTGCCGCGCGACGGATTCGACTTCGCCGATCCGCGCGCGCGCCGCCGCCGGGTCGCTCGCCACCAGCCGCCCGGCGAGCTCGCTCTTGAGCGCGACCAGCGACAGCGTGTGGCCGAGCAGGTCGTGCAGGTCGCGGCCGATCCGCTCGCGTTCGGCGAGCGCCGCCAGCCGCGCCACTTCGTCGCGGCTGAGCCGCAGCTCCGCGTCGCGACGTTCGCGGTCGCGCGCGAACAGCACGCTGCCGAGCACGAGCGTGCCGATCACCACCACCATCAGCGCGTAGCCGGCGGCGAGGCCGCGCGTCGGCATCACGAGGAAGAATTCGCCGGTCACCGCCACCAGCAGCGCCACGGCGACCACCACCGCCGTGCGCGGCCGCAGCGTCGCCGCCGACATCGCGATCGCATAGATCACGAACGTGTTGCCGCCGGGATTGAACGCGATCAGCACGAAGCCGATCGCCGCGACCGCGCCGATCATCCAGCGGCGGCGCACCATGTCGCGCCGGAACGCGAAATGCAGCGGCAGGAATACCGCGATCGCGGCGAGGCCGGACCACACGGCCACGGCCGGAAACCGCGGCCAGAACAGCAGCGGCAGGAACACGAAGACGAGGTACACCAGCTCCGCCGCCGGCCGTTCGGTCGGCGGCGGCGCGGGCCGGTCGGTGGACAGTCGCGCGGTCATTGCGGCGGACCTTAGCGGATTTCCACCTGGTCCAGATCGAACGCGAACTCGCCCACGTCGGGCGTCGTGATCGCGAACGCGCGCACCTGCGCGAGGTCGGCGCCGGCGAAGCCGTCGAGCGGCACGACCACCGGCGCCCAGCCGGGGCCGGTCGGCACCGTCTGCACCGCCGGCGCCATGCCCTGCGCGCCCGAGAACAGCAGCACCGCCACGCGGCGGCCGTCGCCGCGGACGTGGAACGCGAGCTCGCGCAGTCCGGTCGCGTCGAGCGGCTGCATCATCCGGTCGCCCGGGTTCAGGAACGCCCCGGCCCAGCGCTGCGACGCGCCCTCCCGTACCGTCCCGGCGACGCGCATCGCGCCGGCACTGTCGCCGGCACCCCCGTCGATGCGCGCGATCGTCGCGTCGGACGCGCCGCCGGCCATCCGGTCGCTCGTCGCCATCCAGCCGCTGCCGAGCCGGCTGTCGATGCGTTCGCCGTCGAAGTGGCTGACCACGCCCGCCGCGAGCGCCGGCACGTCCTCGGCGACGACGCGGCGATCGACGGGCCGGCCGTTCTTCCACACGCCGACGATCGAGCGGGTCGCCGCGATGTCGTTGCCGGGATGGCCTTCGACGAGCACGAGATCGGCGCGCAGCCCCGGCGCGATCCGGCCGCGGTCGGCGAGACCGAACGCGCGCGCCGGCACCGAGGTCGCCGCGGCCAGCGCCTCCGTCGGCGACAGTCCCCCCTCCACCAGCCACTGCAGTTCACCGTGCAACGACACGCCGTGTGCGGTGCCGGCGTTGGGCGCATCGGTGCCGGCGATGATCGGCACGCCGGCGGCATGCAGCCGGCGCACGCTCTCCAGCGCGTTGTCGAACAGCACCGCCGCGGTGTCGCCGAACGGGCGCGCGCCGCCGAGCGACTGCGACTGCGCCGGCGACAGCCAGCCGCGCAGCCGCGGGTCGTCCGTCAGGGTCTGCGGGCGGCCCGCGAACGCGGCGATCACCGACAGCGTCGGCACCACGAACGCACCGCGCTCGCGCGCGAGCGCGACGAACGCCGCGTCCGCCGGCGCGTCCTGGAACACGTGGACCAGGCCGTCGGCGCCGTCGCGCAGCGACTCACGCGCGTGTTCCTGCGCCGAGGCGTGCACGAGCGCGCGCCGGCCGCGGGCGTGCGCGGCGGCGATCACCGCCGCCGCCGTGGCCGCGTCGAGGGTCGGCAACGCGCGGTCGGTGTCGTAGACGTGCAGGTCCTCGCGGACGAGCTTGATCCAGTCCGAGCCTTCGGCCACCCGCGCTTCGACCCAGGCGTCGGCATCGGCCGGCGCCCGGAGCGCCGGCACGCCGATGCCGAACTGCGTACCGTGGCCACCGTCGGCGGTCGCCAGCAGGCCCGCCGAATACAGGTCCGCGGCGACGGCAGGCGACGCGGGATCCTCGCGTTCCCTTCGCGCATCGGGCAGTTGCGCCGGGTCGCTGAACATGTCGAGCATCGTCGTCACGCCGAAGCGCAGCGCGTCGCGGCGCGCGTCGCCCCACGTGTGCACGTGGCCGTCGATCAGCCCCGGCAGCAGCGTGCGACCGCGGCCGTCGATCGCGTCCATGCCGGCCGGCAGCGCCACGTCGGCGCCCACGTCGGCGATCAGGCCGTCGCGCACGCGCACCGTCATGCCGTCGACGAAACGTTTTCCGTCGAAGACGCGGACGTCGCGGATCGCGAATCCGTCGGGCGCGGGCGCCGGCCCGCCGGTCTCGGCCGCGCTGCGCCACAGCAGCCCGCCCAGCACGATCACGGCGACGGCCACGCCCACCTTCGCGGCGTTCATCGGCGACCGCCGTGCGACCGCAGCCGCAGTGCCGCCAGCGACAGGAACAGCACGGTCGTCGCCGCGAGCACGCCGGCATGCAGCGCGTAGTCGACGCCGCTCTCCTGCCCGACGATGCCGAGCGCGATGCGTCCGAGGTGGTAAGCCGGCCACAGCACGGCGAGCTTCTGCACGATCGCCGGGAAGACGAACAGCGGCAGCCACAGGCCCGACAAAAGCGCCATCGGCAGATACACCAGGTTCACCACCGCCACCGCCCCCTGCCCTCTTGCGAGCGCGCCGATCAGCAGGCCGAGCGCGCAGAAAGGCAGCGTCCCGGCGACCAGCACGCCGCACAGCTGCGCCCATTGCACGATCCCGATGCGGACGCCGCCGAGCCCCGTCGCCGCCGCGGTGAGCAGCCCCACCACGACCGCCGCGAACGCCATGCTCATCGCGATCTTCGCGACGAAATACGCCGACACCGGCATCGGCGACACGCGCTTGAGTTCGAGCCAGCCCTGCTGCCGTTCGATCGCCAGCCCGACGCCGAACCCGAACAGCGCCGGCCCGATCACGCCGAACGTCGCGTACGTCGCGAACAGGTACGCGGCCTTCTGGTAGCTGCCCCAGGAGCCCGGCACGACGATCGCGAACATCACGTAGAACACCAGCGGGAACAGCAGCGTCGGCAATGCGAACGCGGGCGTGCGCAGCGTGCGCAGGAATTCGTGCCAGGCCTCGAACGCGTGCACGCGCAGCGACGACGGGCGGCGCAGGCCGGCGAGCGCCGGATGCGGCGCGGGAATCGGGCGGACGTCGGCGATGGCGTTCATGCGGCCTCCACGTCAGGGGTGTGGTGGGCGCCGGTCAGCGCCAGAAAGGCCGCCAGCCAACCGAGGGGCGTCAGGCTCCGCAACAGAACCAGCAGCCTCATGGGAACACCTTGCGGTCCAGTTCGAAATGGGGACCGTCGCGGAGGGTCGGCCATGGCCTGGGC
>CBIHMN010000111.1:0-6762 GCA_966211005.1 uncultured Arenimonas sp. | reverse complement strand
GCGGGCGGCGCGTCGAGATCGGCGATGCGGTAGCCGGCGGTCTGCACGGTGTGCAGCAGCGGACGCTCGAACGGCCGGTCGATCGCCTTGCGCAGGTTGTACAGGTGGCTGCGCAGGGTATCGGAATCGGGCAGGCCGTCGCCCCAGATCTCGCGCTCGATGTCGCGGCGGGTGACGACGCGCGGCGATTCGCGCATCAGGATGCCGAGCAGGCGCAGGCCGATCGGCGACAGCGCGATCTCCTGGCCGGCCCGCGTGACGCGCAGGCTGGCGGTGTCGAGCACGAGGTCGGCGACCTTGAGCACTTCGGCGCTCACCTGGCGGCGATCGCGGCGGATCAGCGCGCGGACGCGGGCTTCGAGTTCCTGGATCGCGAAGGGCTTCACCAGGTAATCGTCGGCGCCGGCCTCGAGGCCGACCACCTTGTCGTTGAGCGTGTCGCGCGCGGTGAGCATCAGCACCGGCGTCGACTTCTTCGCCTCGTTGCGCAGGCGGCGGCAGACCTCGAGGCCGTCGAGGCGCGGCAGCATCAGGTCGAGCACGATCACGTCGTAGCTGTTGTCGGCCGCGAGCCGGTAGCCGTCCATGCCGTCCCCGGCATAGTCGACCCCGAAGCCCTTCGACTCGAGGTACTCCCCGACCATCTCGGAGAGGTTGCGGTTGTCTTCCACCACCAGGATCAGGCCGGCCGGGTCATCGCGTCGCATGGTCGTTTCCTTCAGGAGTTCACGGCTTCAGGTTTGTGAAACGTAGGCGGGCCGGCGTGTGGCGGGTGTGAAGCCTTCACGCGGGAACGCAAGTGACTGAATACTCAAGACTTCACGACGACCGCGTGAAGGCCTCGCCGGCCGGCCTGCGGCCGGATAGATTGCGCGCACCGCGGCCCTCGCGCCGCCCGCCCCGCGCACCTTCCGGTCCTTCCCCATGCCGCTGTCCGCCTACGTCACGCCGGTTCTGCTGCTGCTCGCGTCGAACGTGTTCATGACGTTCGCGTGGTACGGCCACCTGAAGTTCAAGACGAGCCCGCTGTGGATCGTGATCTTCGCCAGCTGGGGCATCGCGTTCTTCGAGTACTGCCTGCAGGTGCCCGCGAACCGCTTCGGGCACGCGGTGTATTCGGCGCCGCAGCTCAAGGGCCTTCAGGAGATCCTGACGCTGCTCGTGTTCGCCGGCTTCTCGACGTGGTATCTCGGCGAGGCGGTGAAGTGGAACCACGTCGCCGCGTTCGTGCTGATCGTGGCCGCGGCGTTCCTGCTGTTCCTCGATTAGCGGCGCGAGGCCGCATCGATCGCCGCCTGCAGGAGCCGCGGTGCGATGTACCGGCGGTGGGTGGCGTCGATGGCGGCGAGGTAGAGCCGACCGAAGGCGTTGAGCGTCATCACCCGCGTGGCCAGCCAGGCCGTCGCACTGCCGTCGTGCGCGCGGCGCACGCCGACCACGGAACGGAAGCGCAGGTGACGATCGTCGGCGCCCAGCAGCACCTCGCAGCCGGTCCCTGTCGACCGTTGCGCGTGCACCGGGAATCGCCCGGCGAACAGTTCGCGATCGGTCGCGCCGAGCAACGACGAGACCGGGCACCCGATCGGAGAAGTCCGCAGCTTCCACGGCGCGACCAGGCGATTGCGCACCGCCATCATCCATCCGATCGCACTCGGGCGGCTGTCGAGGAAGCCGGCGAGGATCACCGCGAGCAGCGCGTCGTCGTCGAGCGCCCCGGCCATTTCCGCGGGAATCGCCACGGCGACGCAATCGGTATGCGTGGGCGCGCCCGTGAGCGCGGTCGAGAGCAGCGAATCCGCCGGCAGCGGCACCGATCGTGGCCAGGCGGTCGCGCTCGACTGGAAACCGTTCGTATTCCGCCGCGCGAGTCGCACGCGCCAACGTCCCGCGAGATCGCGCGCGAAGCCGCAGACCCGCGCCTGCAACGAATCCGGGGCGTCGTGGAGTGCCAGCGTGACCGTCGGAACGTCGTCCGGGCGAACCGACACCAGTCGCGCCGCGCACGCCGCCGGTAGCACGTCGGTGAGCGTGGGCAGGTCGGCACCGTTCGACGCCACGAGGCGGTGGACACCCGGGTCGAGATCGCCACCGAGTTCGTTCGGGTGGCACGACAGCGCGAACATCGCGGGGTGGCCGACGCCGCTCCGCAGGGGTTCGAAGCGATGCCAGATGCCGCCGCCGAACCGCACCGTGAACATGCAATCGGGGGGGATCGCCACGTGGCGCAGGGCGCGGACGAACGCGTCCGGGTCTGCTTCGATCTGCTGCAGCGATGCCGTTGAAAACCGGAGTCTCGTACCGCCGCTTCCGGACACCGCGGTGAACGTCCGGTCACCGGCATGGCGATGGAACGGATGGCCTTCCGGGCCGACCACGAAGCTGTACAGCGAGCTCGCATCGCCGTGCGCGAGGCTCATCGCGCCCAGGCGCACCGAAGGTTCGTCCAGGGCGTCCACGAAACCCTCGTGGTGCCGCTGACGATTTCCGGCCTGGTCGATGAGGTGATCGCCGGCCCCGACGCCAAGCTGGGCGATCAGTGCGATCTCCACCGGTCGACCGCCGTCCGCGTGCGGAACGCGGGCCATCGGAAAACTCCGCACACGCCCGGCGACGGCGCTCATGCCTTCGCGCCCTTCCGCCGTTCGCGTTTCAAGGGGCCCGCCACCGGACACACCTCGGACGCCCAGGCGAACACCGTGTTCGCGATGCGTTCCGGCACGAGCCGGAAGAAAACGAACTGGCCGCGCTTCTCGCGCGCGATCAATCCGGCCTCCTCGAGGATGCGCAGGTGGTTGGAAAGCGCGGGTTTGCTGAAATCGAACCGGTCGCCGATCTCACCGGCGGTCAGCTCGCCGGCATTGAGATACGCGAGGATCTGCCGGCGGGGCATCGAAGCCAGCGCGGAGAAGACCTTGTCCATCCGGAGTCACCAGTTAATTATCTAATTAACTGTTTACGCCCCTCTTCCACCCCGAGTCAACCCCCTCCGGATTCAGAAGCGGATGCGTCCGGTCAGGATGTCCTTGAACATCACCCAGTCGCCGGCGAACGAATAGAACGGGTGCCGGAACGTCGCCGGCCGGTTGTGCTCGAAGAAGAAGTGGCCGACCCACGCGAAGGCGTAACCGCTGACGAGCGCGCCGAGCAGGAACCACGCGTTCCAGAGCGCCACCGCGGCGACCACGAACCCGATCACGACCCAGCTGCCGACGAAGTGCAGGCGGCGGCAGGTCGGGTTCGCGTGTTCGCCGAGGTAGAAAGGGTAGAAATCGCGGAAGGAGTCGAACCGGGTGGGCATGGAATACCTCCAGGAGCGGATATGGAATATGGGATCTACTTGATAGTGGAGCGGGCATTTACCGGGGATGCGACGCGGCTCGGCGAACCCACCATCAAATAGATCCCATATCCGCCTGTCAGCCCCCGTCCTTCAGCCCCTCTCCTCCGCCTTCGCCCGATCCCAGTACGCATCCTGCGCCGCCAGATCGAGCCGGGAAAGACTCATCCCCTCGGCCGCCGCCAGCTGCTCCATCCGCCGGAACCGCCGCTCGAACTTCGCGTTGGCGCGTCGCAGCGCGGCGCCGAAGTCGACTCGGGCGTGCCGGGTCAGGTTCGCGGCGACGAACAGCAGGTCGCCCAGTTCGTCTTCCAGCCGTGCGCGCACCGCCGGGTCGTCGGGCGTGGCGGCGATCGCCGCGAACTCCGCGCGGACCTCGTCGATCTCCTCGTGCAGCTTTTCGAACACCGGGTCGGGGCCCGGCCAGTCGAAGCCGACCGCGGCGGCGCGCTTCTGCAGCGTCACCGCGCGCTGCCATTCGGGCAGGCCGCGGGTGATGCCGGCGAGCGCGCTGGTGTCGGCCTCGCCGCGCTCGCCGCGCTCGGCGCGCTTGAGCGCCTCCCATTCGGCGAGCTGCGCCTCGGCGCTGTCCTTCGGCACGTCGGTGCCGAACACGTGCGGATGCCGGCGCACCAGCTTGTCGCTGATGGCGGCGACGACGTCGGGAAACGCGAAGTGCCCCGCCTCCTCCGCCATCCTCGCGTGGAACACGACCTGCAGCAGCAGGTCGCCGAGTTCGTCGCGGAGCTCCCGCATGTCGCCACGGTCGATCGCGTCGGCGACCTCGTAGGCCTCCTCGATGGTGTACGGCGCGACCGACGCGAAATCCTGCTTCACGTCCCACGGGCAGCCGCGTTCGGGGTCCCGCAGTCGCGCCATGATCTCGACCAGCGTGCCGATCTCAGCCATCGGCGCGCGTGCCGAGCCAGTCGCGCCACGGCAGCGACGCGTCGCCGAGCGCGATGAAGTCGGGGTTGAGGATGTTCTCCTTGCGTCCGTAGTCGAGCGGCGTGCCGTCGAGGCGCAGCACGACGCCGCCGGCTTCCTCCAGCACGCACTGCGCGGCGGCGGTGTCCCATTCGCTGGTCGGGCCGAAACGCGGATAGACATCGATGCGGCCTTCGGCGATGCGGCAGAACTTCAGCGACGAACCGAGCCCGTGCCGCTCGACGTCGCCCATCCGCACCAGTGCCGCCGCGGTGCGCTCGTCGAGGTGCGAGCGGCTCGCGGCGACGCGCAGCGGTGCCGTGGCGGGAGTTCGCGTCCGCAGCGCGATGTCGCCATCGCCCTGGCGCAGCCACGCGCCTTCGCCGCGCGCCGCGTGCAGCAGGTAATCGAACACCGGCGCATAGACGACGCCGAGCACCGGCCGGCCGTCCTCGACCAGCGCGATGTTGACCGTGAACTCGCCGTTCTTCTTGACGAATTCGCGCGTGCCGTCGAGCGGGTCGACCAGCCAGTGCCGCGCCCAGCCGCGCCGCGTCTCCCACGCGATGCCGGCGTCTTCCTCGCTCAGTACGGGAATGTCGGGCGCGAGCGCGCGCAATCCGTCGACGATCACGTGATGCGACGCCAGGTCGGCCTGCGTCAGCGGCGAATCGTCGCCCTTGAACTCGACGTCGAAGTCGCGGGCGTAGACCGCCATGATCGCGTCGCCGGCACGCCGCGCCAGCTCGACGCAGGCCTCGCGCAGCGCGCTCATGCGCGCCTCGCCAGCAGTTCGCGCACGATGAACAGCGCCGCGAGCGAGCGGCCTTCCGAGCAGTCCTCGCGCAGCATCAGCGCATGCAGGTCAGACAGTTTCCATGGCACCACTTCGAGTTCCTCGGGTTCGTCGCCGGGCAGGCGTTCGGGATAGAGATCTTCGGCCATCACGAGATGGATCGCGTGGTCCATGTAGCCGGGCGCGAGCGTGATCGCCCGCAGCCAGGTCAGTCGGCGCGCGCCGAAGCCGCATTCCTCCTTCAGTTCGCGATCCGCCGCCGCGAGCACGTCCTCGCCGGCGTCCATGCGCCCCTTCGGCAGACCCAGCTCGTAACGATGCACGCCCGCGGAATATTCGCGGATCAGCAGCACGGTTTCCGGATCGGGCAGCGCGGCGATGATGACCGAGCCGTGGCCGCCGCTGCGCACGCGCGAATAGCGACGGCGTTCCCCGTTGCCGAATTCGAGATCGATCGTCTCCCGGCGCGGGTCGTCCGCCGACGTTTCGCGCCCGTGGATGATCGGCAGCGGACGCGGCGCTCGAGTCTCGTCGTTCATGCCCCGATTCTAGCCGGCGCGGCGGCGGCGTGGCGCCCGTGTGGCGTTCCGGCTGGCCGCGGGGCGCGCTCGAGTGTCGATGCCCCCGTGCCGGATCCTGATCACCTGTCCATCGCGTCCATGCCACCCGGCGCCACGGGCATGGACGCGAAGCGACAGCGCGCGGATCATCCGGGAATGGACGAGAACGAAGTGCGGGCGTGGCGCGAGCGGGACCTGGCGGTGGTGTGGCACCCGTGCACGCAGATGCGGGAACACCCGGACACGCTGCCGCTGGTGCCTATACGGCGCGGTCGTGGCGCGTGGCTGGAGGGTGTCGACGGGACGCGCTACCTCGACGCGGTGAGCAGCTGGTGGACGAACCTGTTCGGCCACGCGGAGCCGCGGATCGCGGCAGCGATCGCCGCACAGGCGCATGAGCTCGAGCACGTGATCTACGCCGGTTTCTCGCACGAACCCGGGCTGCGGCTCGCGGAGGCACTGCTGGCGGTCGCGCCGCCGGGGCTGGCACGCGTGTTCTATGCCGACAACGGTTCGGCGGCGATCGAGGTCGCGCTGAAGATGAGTTTCCACAGCCACGCCAACCGTGGCGACGCGCGGCGCACGCGGTTCGTGTCGCTCGCGAACGGCTACCACGGCGAGACGATCGGCGCGCTGTCCGTCGGCGACATTCCGCTGTATCGCCGCGTCTACGCGCCGCTGCTGCTGGAACCGTTGTTCGCGCCGTCCCCGGATGCCTACGACGCGGCGCCGGGGGAATCGGCCGAGGCCTTCGCGCTGCGACGCGCCGACGAGCTCGCGGCGATCCTGGAGCAGCACGCCGGCACCGTGTCGGCGCTGGTGCTCGAGCCGCTGGTGCAGTGCGCCGGCGGGATGCGGATGCACCACCCCGCGTACCTGCGTCGCGCGCGCGCGCTGTGCACCGAGCACGGCGTGCACCTGATCGCCGACGAGATCGCGGTCGGCTTCGGCCGCACCGGCACGCTGTTCGCGTGCGAGCAGGCGGCCGTGACGCCCGATTTCCTGTGTCTGTCGAAGGGACTGACCGGCGGATTCCTGCCGATGTCGGCGGTGCTGACGACCGCGGACGTCTACGACGCCTTCCTCGACGATTCGCGCGAGCGCGCGTTCCTGCATTCGCACAGCTACACCGGCAACCCGCT
>CBIHMN010000110.1:0-6813 GCA_966211005.1 uncultured Arenimonas sp. | reverse complement strand
GCCGCGAACGACCCGTACGCGGTGTTCCCGGCGGCGATGGTCGACTGGTTCGCGCAGCGCGGCATCGCGCTCGGCGAATACCAGCTGCAGGCGCTGTTCACGGGTACCTTCGTGGCGATGCTGCTGCTGCAGCCGGTATACGGCTGGCTGGTGGCGCGTTTCCCGCGGCGGGTGTTCCTGCCGGTGGTGTACCTCGCGTTCGTCGCCTGCCTCGGTGGGTTCTGGTGGGCCTTCCATGCGCAGATGCCCGGCCGTGGCGGCGCGTTCTTCGTGTTCGTCGCGGTGTTCAACCTGTTCGCGGTGTCGGTGTTCTGGAGCTACATGGCCGATATCTGGCGCGACGCCGAGGCGCGCCGGCTGTACGGCTTCATCGCCGCCGGCGGCACGATCGGCGGGCTGCTCGGGCCGCAGATCACGAACCTGTTCGTCGAGCGGCTGGGCGTGGCGGACATGCTGCTGGTGTCGATGGCGTTCCTGCTGCTGTGCGTGCTGTGCATCGTCGTGCTGGCGCCGGCGGCGCGGCGGCGCGAGCAGGAGGATCCGTCCGTGCGCGCCGACGCGGCGATGGGTGGCAGCGTGCTGGCGGGCCTGCGACGCATCGCCGCCGACCCGCTGCTGCGGGCCATGTCGCTGCTGATGTTCTTCGGCGTCGGCGTCGGGACCCTGCTTTACAACGAGCAGGCGGCGATCGTGCGCGAGATGACCGCCGGCAATCCGGCGGCCGCCGAACAGGCGACCGCGTTCTATTCGATGATCGACAGCTGGATCAACTGGATCGTGCTGGCGATCCAGGTGTTCGTGACGCGCGCGCTGCTGACGCGCTACGGCGTGGCGCCGCTGCTGCTCGGCCCGGCGCTGGCCATCTTCCTCGGCTACGCGATGCTCGCCGCGGCGCCGTTGCCGATCCTGGTGGCGGTGGTGCAGGTGCTGACGCGCGCCGCCGAGTTCTCGCTCGGCAAGCCGGCGCGGGAAACGATCTACACGCGCGTCGATCGCGAGGCGCGCTACAAGGCCAAGGCGGCGATCGACACCGTCGTCTACCGCGGCGGCGACCTCACGTTCGTCTGGCTGCACAAGGGGCTGGCGGCGTTCGGTTCGCATGTGGTGTTCGCCAGCGGCCTCGCGGTCGCCGGCGGCTTCGTGTTCGGCGCGTGGCGGCTGGTGCGAGAGCAGGCGAAGCTGCCGGCGCGCTGACGGACCGTGGCGCTGACGGGTTGTGGTGTTGACGGGCTATTGTAGGAGCGGCTTCAGCCGCGACATCGCGTTCCGGCTGAAGGCGTTTCGCGGCTGAAGCCGCTCCTACTGGTTCTGCGAGGGCTCAACCCATGAAAAGTCGTGCTGCCGTCGCCCGTCGCGCGGGCGCGCCGTTGACGATCGAGACCGTCGACCTCGACGGGCCGCGTGCCGGCGAGGTGCTGGTCGAGATCAAGGCGACCGGCGTCTGCCACACCGACGAATTCACGCTGTCGGGCGCCGACCCGGAAGGCCTGTTCCCCGCGATCCTCGGCCACGAGGGCGCCGGCGTCGTCGTCGATGTCGGCCCGGGCGTCACTTCCGTGAAGAAGGGCGACCACGTCATCCCGCTCTACACGCCGGAATGCCGGCAGTGCGAGTACTGCCTGAACCCGAAGACGAATCTGTGCCAGGCGATCCGCGCGACGCAGGGGCAGGGCCTGATGCCCGACGGCAGCAGCCGCTTCACGCTCGACGGCGAGCCCGTGCTGCACTACATGGGTACGTCGACGTTTTCCAACTTCACCGTGCTGCCGGAAATCGCGGTCGCGAAGATCCGCGAAGACGCGCCGTTCGACAAGGTCTGCTACATCGGCTGCGGGGTCACCACCGGCATCGGCGCGGTGATCTGGACGGCGAAGGTGGAGCCGGGATCGAAGGTGGTCGTGTTCGGCCTCGGCGGCATCGGCCTGAACGTGATCCAGGGCGCGCGGCTGGCCGGCGCCGAGATGATCGTCGGCGTCGACCTGAACCCGGGCCGCGAGGCGATGGCGCGGAAGTTCGGAATGACGCATTTCGTGAATCCGTCGGAGGTCGGCGGCGACCTCGTGCCGTACCTCGTCTCGCTGACGAAGGGGGGCGCCGACTACTCGTTCGAATGCATCGGCAACGTGCAGGTGATGCGACAGGCGCTGGAATGCGCGCACAAGGGCTGGGGTACGAGCGTGATCATCGGTGTCGCGCCGGCCGGCGCCGAGATCTCGACGCGTCCGTTCCAGCTGGTGACCGGGCGGAACTGGCGCGGCAGCGCCTTCGGCGGCGCGCGCGGGCGCACCGACGTGCCGAAGATCGTCGACTGGTACATGGACGGGAAGATCGACATCGATTCGCTGATCACCCACACGCTGCCGCTGGAACGCATCAACGACGCGTTCGACCTGATGCACCGTGGCGAGTCGATCCGCAGCGTGGTGGTGTACTGACGTGGCGATCGAGACGCTGTCGGAGCACGGCTGCTTCGGCGGCACGCAGGGGTTCCACCGGACGGCTTCCGCGGCGTGCGGCGGGCCGATGCGCTTCGGCGTGTACGTGCCGCCGCAGGCGCGCGACGGCCGCGTACCGGTGCTGATGTTCCTCGCCGGGCTCACGTGCACGGAGGAGACCGCGGCGATGAAGGCGGGGATGCAGCGCGTCGCCGCCGAGCTGGGAATGATGATCGTGACGCCGGACACCAGCCCGCGCGACACCGGTATCGACGGCGCCACCGGCGACTGGGAATTCGGCGAAGGTGCCGGCTTCTACCTCGACGCGACGCAGGCGCCGTGGTCGGCGCGGTTCCGGATGGAGACGCATGTGGTCCACGAACTGCCGGCGCTGCTCGCCGAGGGGTTCCCGGCCGACATCGGCCGCCTCGGCGTGTGCGGGCATTCGATGGGCGGACACGGCGCGCTGGTGCTGGCGCTGCGGCATCCGGAGGTTTTCGGCAGCGTGTCGGCGATCGCGCCGATCGTCGCCCCGTCGCAGGTGCCGTGGGGCCGCAAGGCGTTCGCGCGCTACCTCGGCGACGACCGCGAGGCGTGGGCCGCGCACGATGCGTGCCAGCTGGTGCGAACACGTGCCGACGCGCGGCCGATCCTGATCGACCAGGGCCTCGCCGACCGCTTCCTCGACGAACAGCTGCAGCCGGAACGCTTCGAAGCCGCCTGCGCGGAAGCCGGGCGACCGCTGGCGCTGCGGCGCCATGCCGGCTACGACCACGGTTACTACTTCATCGCGACCGTGATCGCCGACCACCTGCGCCACCACGCCGCCACGCTGGCCTGACCCCGGAGCCGCCATGTCGATCGTCGCGATCTGCCTCACCGCCTTCGTCGCCGCGCTGCACGTGTTCTTCATGGTCCTCGAGATGTTCCTCTGGGACACGCCCCATGGTCGCCGCGCGTTCGGGCTGACGCCGGAGATGGCGCAGGCGACGGCGCGGCTCGCCGCCAACCAGGGCCTCTACAACGGCTTCCTCGCCGCCGGGCTGGCGTGGGGGCTGTGGCTGCAGGATCGCGGCATCTGCCTCTTCTTCCTGGGCTGCGTCGTGATCGCCGGGCTGTTCGGCGCCGCGACCGTCAAGCGTTCGATCCTCTACGTGCAGGCGCTGCCCGCGATCCTCGCGGCGATCGCCGTGCACTACCTGTAGGAGCGGCTTCAGCCGCGAATCCTTACCGCTGCGCCCGCGAGCCGTCGCGGCTGAAGCCGCTCCTACCGCGTCGGCTTCGGACTCAGCCACATGGTGACGACCGCGTTGAACACGCGTTCGCCGGCGGCATCGGATACGTCCACGTTCACCGGAAGTTCGTAGCCGGCGTCGGCGGCGACGATCGGCACCAGCGGAGTCGCGACCCCGCGCTGCGTGCCTGCGGCCTTCTTCAGGTACTGCACCGTCATGCCCTTCGGGATCCAGCGCATGCCCGGCGGCAGCGACGCGTCGGTCATCACCCCGGCGCAGAGTTCGGCGAGGTTGCACAGCGCGATCGCGTGCACCGTGCCGATGTGGTTCTGCATGCCGCGGCGATGCGGGATCGTGGCCTCGCAGCGCCCGGCCTCGAGCACGAGGAACCGCGGATGGATCGTGCCGAAGTACGGCGCTTTCCAGCACACCGCGCGGGCGAAGAGCCAGCGGCCGGCGGGCACGCGCGCCAGGCGGTTCCAGGTGGTCAGCAGGGGCGGCATCACGTCCGCTCCCGCGCTCAGGCCGCCCGCTCGCGCGCGCCGCGGCCCGCAGCCCCGCGCACCATCTGCGCCGACACCAGGTCGGCCGGGTCGAAATCATCGACGCTGATCGCGTCCCACGTCAGCGCCCGCAGTTCCTCGAGCTGCGCCTTTTCTTCGGCGCTGATCCAGCCTTCGGCGACGCCTTCGGCGAGCTGCGACGGAAAGTCGAGCGCTTCGATGTCGCTGTTCTTCAGCGCCTTGAGGAATTTCCGCTCCACCGGTTCGGCCAGGATCACCTTCGGCAGGTAGCTGTCGATGCGGCCGGCGGGGTTGTTCTCGCAGGGCGTCAGGAACACGCCGGCGGCGAGGCGGTCGCGTGCGTCCGACGGCGACATCAGCAGCGCGGCGGCGCGGCGGCCGAGGCGGTCGCTCGGCGCCTGTGCGCGCCGGCCCCACGGGAACACCAGCAGCCACAGCAGCCAGCCGACCGGGCGGATCGGGAAATTGCGCAGCGCGCCCGACAGCGCCAGCTCGATGCGATGCGCGGAGTCGTGGAACGCGTATGCGAGCAGCGGCTGCTCCGACGCCGGGCGGCCGTCGTCCTCGTAGCGCTTGAGCATGGCGCTGGCGATGTAGAGGTGGCTCAGCACGTCGCCGAGGCGGCCCGACAGCTTCTCCTTGAACTTGAGCTTGCCGCCGAGCAGCAGCATCGAGGTGTCGGCCACCAGCGCCAGGTTCGCCGAATAGCGGTTGAGCTTGCGGTAGTAACGACGCGTGTACGCATCGCCCGGCGCCTTGCCGATCTTCGCCGCGGCGAGGCCGAGGATCCAGCTGCGCACCGCGTTCGAGATCGCGAAGCCGATATGGCCGAACAGGTTCGTGTCGAATTCGCGCAGCCGCACCTCGGGGTCGGGATGCGTCGCGGCCTGCATTTCCTTCAGCACCCACGGATGGCAGCGGATCGCCCCCTGCCCGAAGATCATCAGCGAGCGCGTCATGATGTTCGCGCCCTCGACGGTGATCGAGATCGGCGCCGCCTGCCAGCCGCGGCCGAGGTAGTTCCGCGGGCCGAGGATCACGCCCTTGCCGCCGTGGATGTCCATCGCGTCGCTGGCGACCTGGCGCGCCATTTCCGTCGCGTGGTATTTCGCGATCGCCGACGGCACCGCCGGCTTCTCGCCGCGGTCGACCGCGGCCGCCGTCGACTGCGACAGCGCACTGGTCGCATACGCGTGGCCGGCGAGCCGTGCCAGCGCTTCCTCGACGCCTTCGAAGCGCCCGATCGACAGCCCGAACTGCTTGCGGATGCGCGCGTACGCGCCGGTGACGACCGCGGCCAGCTTCGATGCCCCGCTGGCGGTCGACGGCAGCGTGATCGCACGTCCCACCGACAGGCATTCCACGAGCATGCGCCAGCCTTCGCCGATGTAATCCTCGCCGCCCACCAGCTGGCTCAGCGGCACGAAGACGTCGTGGCCGCGCACCGGGCCGTTCTGGAACGCGCAGTTGAGCGGGAAGTGGCGTCGGCCGACCTGCAGCCCCGGCGTGTCGCGCGGCACGAGCGCGAGCGTGATGCCTCGATCGCTCTCGTCCGACAGCAGGTGGTCGGGATCGTGCAGCCGGAACGCGAGGCCGATCACCGTCGCCACCGGCGCAAGCGTGATGTAGCGCTTGTCGAACGTGAGCCGCACCCCGAGCACGCGCGCGCCGTTCCAGTCGCCTTCGCAGACGATGCCGTAGTCCGGGATCGACGTCGCGTCGGAACCGGCGGTCGGGCCGGTCAGCGCGAAGCACGGCACGTCGCGTCCGTCGGCGAGGCGGGGCAGGTAGTGGTCCTTCTGCTCGGGCGTGCCGTAGTGCAGCAGCAGTTCCGCCGGGCCGAGCGAATTGGGCACGCCGACGGTGGAACTGACCGTCGCCGAGATCGACGCCAGTTTCTGGATGACCTTGTGGTGCGCCAGCGCGCTGAAACCGAGGCCGCCGTACTGCTTCGGGATGATCATTCCGAAGAAGCGGTTCTTCTTCAGGAACTCCCACAGCTCGGGCGGCAGGTCGTTGCGGACGTGCGTGATGTCCCAGTCGTCCGTCATCCGGCAGGCCTGCTCGACCGGGCCGTCGAGGAACGCCTGTTCCTCCGCGGTGAGTTCCGGCTTCGGCTGCGACAGCAGCCGATCCCACTTCGGCATGCCGGAGAACAGCTCGCCTTCGAAACCGACCGTGCCGGCTTCCAGCGCGGTCTTCTCGGTCGCCGACAGCGGCGGCAGGAGCTTCGTGTAGAACTTCAGCAGCGGCGCGGTGATCAGCGCCTGGCGTACCGCCGGGATCAGCAGCGGCAGCGCGACCACGCCGAGCAGCACCGCGGCGACGATCGTCGCCGGCCCGTTGGCGCCGGCGAGCGCGGCGCCCACCAGCAGCGTCGCGGCGATCGCCGTGAACACGGCGAGGCCGAGCCGGAAATACGCCGCGACGAGAACCGCCAGCAGCAGCGCGAGGAAGGGGGCGAGCACGGTCATCGGGAAACTCCGGGGGCGGCTGTCGGGGCCGCGGACAGGTCGGAAAGGAAATCGAGCACGGCGCCGGCGAACGCGTCGTTGTCGTCGCCTGCGACCATATGCGTCGCGTCGGGAAGTTGCACGTGGCGCGCGTGCGGCGCCAGTT
>CBIHMN010000109.1:0-6858 GCA_966211005.1 uncultured Arenimonas sp. | reverse complement strand
CCATGCTGAAGATCGAAAACCTCCACGCCCGCGTCGCCGGCAAGGACATCCTGGACGGGCTGTCGCTGACGGTCCGCCCCGGCGAAGTCCACGCGATCATGGGTCCGAACGGTGCCGGCAAGTCGACGCTCGGCAATATCGTCGCCGGCCGCGAGGGCTACGAGGTTACGCAGGGGTCGGTGACGCTCGACGGCGTCGACCTGCTCGCGCTCGAGCCGGAAGAGCGCGCGGCCGCCGGCGTGTTCCTCGCGTTCCAGTACCCGGTCGAGATCCCGGGCGTGAACAACACCTATTTCCTGCGCGCGGCGCTCAACGCGCAGCGGCGCGCGCGCGGCGAGCCGGAGCTCGACTCGATGCAGTTCCTCAAGCGCGTGCGCGAGAAGCTCGCCGTGCTGCATCTGAAGGACGAGCTGCTGCACCGCGCGGTGAACGAGGGCTTCATCGGCGGCGAGAAGAAGCGCAACGAGATCTTCCAGCTCGCGCTGCTGGAACCGAAGCTGGCGATCCTCGACGAAACCGATTCGGGCCTCGACATCGACGCGCTCAAGGCGGTCGCCGACGGCGTCAACCTGATGCGCTCGCCCGACCGCGCGTTCATCGTGATCACGCATTACCAGCGGCTGCTCGACTACATCCGCCCCGACGTCGTGCACGTGCTCGCCGACGGCCGCATCGTCGAGAGCGGCGGCCCGGAGCTCGCGCTGCAGCTCGAGGAACACGGCTACGCCTGGGTGAAGGACCGCATCGCGCCGGAGGCGCCCGCCGGCCGATGAGCGCGCTGCTGCCTTCCCTCGCCGCGCGGTTCGAGCGTCTGCCGCCAGCGCTTCGCGATGCGCACGGCCTCGCCGCGCCGCGACGCGCCGCGCTGGACGCGGCGCTCGCGTCCGGCCTGCCCGGCCCGCGCGCGGAAGCGTGGAAATACACCTCGCTGCGCGCACTCGCCGCGCGCGCGTTCGCGGACGACATGGCGGCGGTCACGGTCGACCCGGCGCGGCTCGCGGCGATTCCGTCGCCGCGGCTGGTCTTCGTCAACGGCCGCCACGACCCTGGACTGTCGGACGCCACCGGCCTCCCCTCCGAAGTGGATCTCCGGCCGCTGTCGGCGGCGCTGGCGGGCGACGATGCGCGCGCGGTCGGCGTGCTCGCCCGGCGGTTCGACGGCGATGGCGACGTGTTCGCGTGGCTGAACGCCGCGCTCGCGACCGAAGGCGTGCTGCTGCGCGTCCCCGCGGAAACGGTCGTCGCCCCGCCGGTGCACATCGTGTTCGTCGGCGCTCCGGGGCCCGATGCGGCGACGCATCTGCGGCACCTGGTCGAGCTGCGGCAGGGCGCCCGCGTATCGGTCGTCGAGCACCACCTCGGCGCCGGCACGCATCGCCATCTCGCGAACCACCTGCTGCACGCGCACGTCGGCCGCGGCGCGACCCTGGTGCACGCGCGCGTGCAGGCCGAGGACGCCGGCGCGACAACGCTGGCCCGCACCGACGCGGTGCTCGGCTCCGACGCCACGTATCGACGGATCGATCTCGAACTCGGCGCGGCACTGTCGCGGCACGAGTTCAACGTCGCGCTGCAGGGTGAACGCGCGGCGCTGCACGCCGGCGGCGTGCTGCTCGCCGACGGGCGCCGCCACGTCGACACACGCCTCGACATCGTCCACCAGGCGAAGGACACGCGCTGCACGCTGCCGTGGCGCGGCCTCGCGGACGCGCGCGGCCGCGTCGTCTTCCATGGCGGCATCCGCATCGATGCCGGCGCCGACGGCAGCGACGCCGCGCTGTCGAGTCGCAACCTGCTGCTGTCGGACGCGGCCGAGATCGACACGCAGCCGGTACTGGTGATCCACGCCGACGAGGTGAAGGCCGCACACGGCGCGACCGTCGGCACGCTCGACGAGACGGCGCTGTTCTACCTGCGCAGCCGCGGCCTGCCGCGCGCCGACGCGCGCCGGCTGCTGGTGCAGGCGTTCCTGCGCGAGCCGCTGGCGATGCTCGAAGATGCCGCGCTCGCGGCGTCGCTCGGCGACGTGCTGGCCGCGACGCTGGAACGGACGACCGGGTCCGCGGCCGGCCATGGAGCCGACCGATGAACGCCGTGCCGCGCCCCGACTGGCTGGCGATCCGCACGCAGTTCCCGGTGCTCACGCGCCAGGTGCACGGCAAGCCGCTGGTCTATCTCGATTCCGCCAACACGTCGCAGAAGCCGCAGGCGGTGATCCGCGCCGTCGATGCTTTCTACCGCGAGCACAACGCCAACGTGTCGCGCGCGATGCACGCGCTCGGCAGCGAGGCGACCGAGGCCTACGAAGGCGCGCGCCGCAAGCTCGCCGCGTTCGTCGGCGTGCCGGCCGACGAACTGGTGCTCACCTCGGGCACGACGTTCGCGATCAACCTCGTCGCGTACAGCTGGGCCCTGCCCCGCCTGCGCGAGGGCGACACGATCCTGCTGACGCGGATGGAGCACCACGCCAACATCGTGCCGTGGCAGCTGGTCGCGAAGCGTACCGGCGCGAAGATCGCCGTGGTCGAACTCATGCCGGACGGTTCGCTCGATCTCGACGACCTGCGCGCGAAGCTGACCGGCGACGTGAAGCTGCTGGCCTTCGCCCATGTCTCGAACGTGCTCGGCACGGTGAACCCCGTCGCCGGAATCTGCCGGGAGGCGCGGCGGCGCGGCATCGTCACGCTCGTCGACGGGTCGCAGGCGCTGCCGCATCGCGCGGTCGACATCGCCGCGCTCGGCTGCGACTTCTACGCCTTCACCGGCCACAAGATGCTCGGCCCCACTGGCACCGGCGCGCTGTGGGGCCGTCGCGAACTGCTGAAGCAGATGCCGCCGTTCCTCGGCGGCGGCGAGATGATCCGCGAGGTGCGGTTCGAGGACACCGTGTTCAACGAACCGCCGCACGTGTTCGAGGCGGGCACGCCGAACATCGCCGGCGTCGTCGGACTCGGTGCCGCGGTCGATTACCTGCGCGACATCGGCATGGAACACATCGAGGCGCGCGAGCAGGCGCTGCTGGCGGTGGCGACGGAGCGGCTGGCGGCGATCCCCGGGCTGCGCATCCTCGGCACCGCGCCGGGCAAGGCGGCGGTGATCAGCTTCCTCGTCGACGGCGCGCACGCGCACGACCTCGCGACGCTGCTCGACCTGGAAGGCGTCGCGGTGCGCGCCGGCCACCACTGCGCGCACCCGCTGATGGCGCACCTCGGCGTGCCGGCCACGTGCCGCGCGTCGCTCGCGTTCTACAACACGCATGTCGAGGTCGAGGCGCTCGGCACGGCGATCGAGAAGGTGCGCAAGCTGCTCGGGTGACTTCCGGCAGCCCGGGACCTGACTTGCGGCAGGACGATCGGCGGCCGCGAGCCGCCAGACTGGCGGCATCCCGATCGGAGCCGCCATGTCCACGCCCTCTTCGCCTCCCCGCCCCGCCAGGCCTTCGTGGCGCCGCCGCCTGACGCGACACGCGCTGCGCTTCCTGCTGGTGGCCGCCGTGCTGCTCGGCCCGAACCTGGTCTTCTTCGGCCGCTGGTTCGTACCGGACACGCCGATACCGGCGGTCCCCGCCGCGGTCGACCCCATGGATACCGCCGGCCTGCCGCCGGCGCTCGCGTCGGACTTCGCGGCCGCGGTGGCCGCGGGTCGGTCCCGGGCCGGTCTGCCGTCGGTGTCCGCGGCGATCGCATGGGGTGGCGACGTCCGCTGGGCCGGCGTCAGCGGGTTCGCCGACATCGAACGCGGCGTCGCCGCGACGACCGCGTCGCGTTACCGTACGGGCAGCCTCGCCAAGCCGATCACGGCGGTGGCGATGATGCGCCTCGCCGAGACCGGATCGCTGGATCTCGACGCACCGCTGTCGGACGTTCTGCCGGACCTGCCGGCGCACATCGCGCCGCTGACGGCGCGCCAGCTGGCGTCGCACCGGGCCGGCATCCGTCACTACTCGCGCGTGCCGCAGTGGTGGATGGGCTGGCACGAGAACTACTCGCGGCGTCCCTACGCCAGCGTCGCCGAGGGCCTGTCGATGTTCGTCGACGATCCGCTGCGCTTCGCGCCCGGCACCGGCTTCCAGTACTCGACGTTCGGCTATTCGCTGCTGGCGCGGGCGCTGGAGGGCGCGAGCGGCGACGACTTCCGTTCGCTGCTGCGCGATTCCGTGTTCGACCCGGCCGGGATGACCGGCACGGCGGTCGACGCGCCGGGGCCGATGGCCGGCCGCGTGGCGTTCTACCAGGCGCAGGACGGCCGCTACACGCCGGCCTGGCCGATCGACTCGAGCTACAAGATCGCCGGCGGCGGGCTCGTGTCGACGCCGACCGACCTCGTGCGCTTCGGCACCGCGGTGCTCGACGGCCCGCTGCTGTCGGCCCCGGCGCGCGACGCGATGACCACGCGGCAACCGCTGGCCGACGGTTCGATGAACCCGGAGAACTACGCGCTCGGCTGGCGGATCGACGAGTCGGTGCGGCTGCTGGGCCCCGACCGCCCGGTGACGCTCTGGCATCACGGTGGCGCGCAGCCGGGCGCGGCCGCGTTCCTGATGGTCCTGCCGCGGCACGGCCTCGTGGTCGCGGCGATGTCCAATTCCGGCAGCGGCCGGGCCCGCGAGGAAGTGCAGGAAACCGCCTATGCGCTCGCGCGGCTGGCGATCGCGCGCGACGGCGGGACGATGCCGATGGCCCGCGCCCGCTGACCGCAGCGGCCGATTCGGCGATCATGGCGGTTCCTCCGCCCCGGTCCTGCCGATGACGGCCGACGATTTCCCGCCGCTCACGTTCCGCGCCGCGACCGGAGACGACGTCGCGGCGATCGTCGCGCTCGTCGAATCCGCGTATCGCGGCGACGCGAGCCGCATCGGCTGGACGACCGAAGCCGATTTCCTCGACGGGCGCCGCACGGGGCCCGACGACGTGCTGGCGCAGCTGGCGCGGCCGCGCAGCCGGATCCTGCTCGCGCATCGCGACGAGGCGCTGGTCGCCTGCGCGCACGTCGCGGTCGAGGACGGGGCCGGCTATTTCGGCATGTTCTCGGTCGTGCCGGGCCTGCAGGGCGGCGGCATCGGCAAGCGGGTGCTCGCCGAAGCCGAGCGCATCGCCCGCGACGAGTTCGGCCAGCGCACGATGGCGATGACGGTGATCGACCTGCGCGACGAACTCATCGCCTTCTACCAACGGCGCGGCTACCGGCGCACCGGCGTGCGCAAGCCGTTCCCGTACGGCGACGCGCGCTTCGGGCTGCCGCGGCGCGACGACCTGCGTTTCGAAGTGCTGGAGAAAAACCTTTGACCGACGTCTCGATGGGCTGGATCCGCGTCTGCGCGACGTCCGAGCTGCTGCCGGGCGAACACCGCGTGGCGTGGGACGGCGACACGCCGATCCTGGTGACGAACCTCGACGGCGAGCATTACGCGGTCGAGGACCGTTGCACGCACGAGGATTTCGAACTCAGCGCCGGCACGCTGGAGGGCGACACGATCGAATGCGTGCTGCACGGCGCGCGTTTCGACCTGAAGACCGGCGAGGCGCTGTGCGCGCCGGCCTACCTGCCGGTGCGGACGTTTCCGGTGGTGGTGGAAGACGGCGCGGTCTGGACGCGCGACGACCGGTGAAGGCGACGTCGGCGTAGGCGCGGCTTCAGCCGCGACGCGAACGCGCAGGGGCCGTACGTGGTTCGCGGCTGAAGCCGCTCCTACAGGGAGGGGGCGGCGGGCACGGGCGGTTCGATTTTCGCGAGCAGCAGTTCGCCGCCGCCTTCGAGGATCAGCCGCGACGGGCCGTCGGCATCGGGCAGCAGCAGGACGCTGTCGAACTGCGCGAGGTGCAGGGGCCGCGCGAGGTCCTTGAACTGCGCCTGGCCCTGCATCAGGTAGGCCAGCCACGTGACGCCGGGTTCGGCGAAGAACACCATCGGCCCGACGAGTGGCCGGTGCAGCAGCGTGGCCGTCACGGCGTCGCGCTTCCACATCAGGTTGAAATCGTGCGTCGGGCCGTCGACCAGCTCGGCATGCAGCGGGCGTTCGCCCGCGAAGCGCAGGCGATCGTGCGGGGGCGCCAGCGCCACCGTCCCGCCATCGTCGTCGTCGAAGACCAGCCGCATGCCTTCTCCGGCGAGCAGCACCAGTTCGCGATCGCAGCCGGGAAACGTGGAGAACGGCGCGTCGTGGTCGATCTCGGCGATCGAGGCGCGCCACTGCCAGTCGCCGGAACCCTCCGGATGCCGGAAGATCTCGCGCGTCCAGCCGCATTCGTTGCGCCAGCGTTCGCGGCGGTATTCGTTCGCGGGCAGGTGCAGCAGGCGCATGCCGCGAGTCTAGCGCAGCCACGTCGAGTCCCAGTACGCGTGGTCGCCGACGCGGGCGACCAGCCCGGCCTGCACCGGCGCCGCGACGAGTCGCCGCGCGACCGCGAGTGGATCGTCGCCGTCCGCCAGTGCGCGATCGCTGAAACCGCGCGCCCACAGCCAGCCGTTGACGCGATGGCGCGCCTCGACGCCGCGCGACGTCGATCCCTTGAACCGGCCCATCAGCGCCGGCAGCCGTTCGCGGTCGCCGAGCTTCAGCAGCGCCTGCCACTGTGCCGGCAGCAGCACCCATGCCAGCACCTGCGAATCGCGCCACAGCCAGCGAACGCCATGGGCGCGCGCGACGACGCGAGCCGCCTCGTCGTCGTCGAAAACGGCTCGGCGGTACATCGTCGAGACGCCGACCAGATGCAGGCGACCCGCGAGCGGGGGCTGCGCGACCGGCGTCGCGTTCGGATCCGGCGGCGAGGCGATCGCATCCACGGCGGGCTCCCGGTGGCGGCCCGGCCACGACGGCCCGGCCGGGTGGCGGCGGATACGCGGCTGCCGGGCGGGGGG
>CBIHMN010000108.1:0-6909 GCA_966211005.1 uncultured Arenimonas sp. | reverse complement strand
GTGTTCCTGCCGGTGAAGTCGGTCGGCGTGGTCGGCGACGCGCGCGCGTACGAGTGGGTCATCGCGCTGCGGGCCGTCGAGACGGTCGACTTCATGACGGCTCAGTGGGCACACCTGCCTTACGAGCTGTTGGATACCTGCTCTCGCAGAATAATCAATGAGTTGCAGGGTGTTTCTCGCGTTGTTTATGACATAAGCGGCAAACCGCCCGCGACCATCGAATGGGAGTGACGGCGCGGATCGAGGGCGCCGTCGTGCCGCTCCCGGTGCCGGCTGCCGGGGGACTGGTCTACCGCCCGGACATCGACGGCCTCCGGGCGGTGGCCGTGCTCGCGGTCGTGGTCTACCACGCGTTCCCCGCGGCGCTCCCCGGCGGATTCGTCGGCGTCGACCTGTTCTTCGTGATCTCCGGGTTCCTGATCTCGTCGATCGTGTTCGGTGCGCTGGAGGCGGGCACGTTCTCGTTCGCGGGCTTCTACGCGCGGCGGGTCCGCCGGATTTTCCCGGCCCTGATGGCGGTGCTCGTCGCCGTGCTCGCCGGCGGCTGGTTCCTGATGCAGGCCGACGAGTTCGCGCTGCTCGGCAAGCACGTCGGGGCGGGCATGGGTTTCGTCTCCAACCTCGTGCTGTGGAGCGAGGCGGGCTATTTCGACCCCGCCGCGCATTCCAAGCCGCTCCTGCACCTGTGGAGCCTCGGCATCGAGGAACAGTTCTACATCGCGTGGCCGCTGCTGACCTGGGTCGCGTGGCGCGTCCGTTCCGGCGCGCTCGTTCTCGTGGCGACGGTGCTGGCCGGCAGCTTCGCCGCGAACCTGGCCGGCATCGGCGACGATGCCGTCGCCACGTTCTACTCGCCGCTGACGCGCGCGTGGGAACTGGCCGCCGGGGGGCTGCTGGCATGGGCCGTGCTTCGCGGACGCCTGCCGGCACGCGGATTCCGGCCGCCCGTCGCACAGGGGCTGTCGACCGCGGGGCTGGCCGCCATCGCGGCTTCCCTGGTCGTCATCGACAGCACGCGGCCGTTCCCCGGCGCGTGGGCGGCGCTGCCCGTGCTCGGCGCGGTCGCACTGATCGCCGCCGGCCCGCAGGCCTGGTTCAACCGCCACGTGCTCGCGCGGCCCGCGGTGGTCTGGGTGGGCCTGATCAGCTATCCGCTCTATCTGTGGCACTGGCCGCTGCTGTTCGTCGTACGCGAGCCGGATGGCACGCTGCCGTCGCCGCCCCTGCGCCTCGCGGCCATCGCGGCGGCGGTCGCGCTGTCCGCGCTCACGTTCCATGGGCTGGAGCGGCATGTGCGACATCGCCGGGGCAGGCGACCGATGATCGTGCTGATCGCGACAGCCCTGCTCGTCGCCGCCGCGGGTGCCGGCGTGTGGTTCGCGAACGGGCTGCCCGGGCGCGCGGTCGCACGCGAGAGCGGCATGACACCGCGCGTCCTGGCGCAGTTCGCCGGACCGGCGTGGGCCTACATGTCCAATGCCGCGTGCCGGGACCGGTACCCGTATCCGGAGGCGGAAAAGACCGGCTGGTGGTTCTGCATGGCCACGTCGGCGGAGCCGCCGACGCTGGCGATACTCGGCGACAGTTTCGCGAACCAGATCTACCCGGGGCTCGCCGCACAGCCGCGGCTTCGCCATCACACGATCCTGTCGATCGGCAACTGCGACGTCGCCAAGCGCCTGTCGCCGGATCCGGGGCGCGACCGCCTGTGCTACAGCCCGACGGCCGGCGAAGGCGAGGACTATCTCGCCCGCGTGATCCGCCAGACGCCCTCCCTGCGCTTCGTGGTGCTCGCCGGTTTCCGGCACATCTACGACGAGGCGTACCTCGCGAACCTGCGCCGGCGGATCTCGATGCTCCAGCGCCGCGGGATCCAGGTGATCATCTTCGAGCCGCACCTGCGCATCCCGTTCGACCCGCGCCGATGTTTCGAAACGCGCTCCAGCGCGGGCGAATGCGGGTTCCCGGCGTCGCTTTTCGAGGAGAACGAACGGCGCTTCGCGCCGCTCCGGCAGGCGATCGCACGAAGCCATCCGCAGGTGCGTTTCTTCAGCCAGAACGGCATCTTCTGCGAGGGCGAGCGCTGTTCTTTCGTCCGCGACGGGCTGCCGATGCACCGCGATCCGGCGGGTCATCTGTCGGAATACGCCTCCGGATTGCTGGGCGAGCAGTTCACGCGCTGGGCGGAGCGCAACGTGCCCGGGCTGCTGGCACCGGCGCCGGTCGAGCAGGCGCGCCGATGAGTCCCCTCGACGACCTGCGCTGGATGCAGCATGCCCTCGCGCTCGCGGAGCGCGCCGAACGCGAGGACGACGAGATCCCGGTGGGCGCGGTCGTGGTCGGGCCGGACGGCGCGCTGGTCGCCGAAGGCTGGAACCGCAACATCGCCGAGCACGACGCGAGCGCGCATGCCGAGATCGTCGCGCTCCGCCGCGCCGGCGCGGCGCTGGGCAACCACCGGCTGGCGGGCTGCACGCTGTACGTCACGCTGGAGCCGTGCGCGATGTGCGCGATGGCGATGGTGCACGCCCGGATCGACCGGGTGGTCTATGGCGCGGCCGATCCGAAGACCGGTGCCGCCGGCAGCGTTTTCGACCTGCTGGCCGATCCCCGGCACAATCATCGCGTGCACGTGGTCGGCGGGGTGCTCGGCGAGGAGGCCGGGCGACGCCTCACCGACTATTTCCGCCGCAAGCGCGGCCGACGCAAGGAGAGGGACGCATGACCCGATCGATCCGTTTCGTCTTTTTCGTGGCGGCCGCGGCGACCTTCGCCGCCGACGCCGGTGCCGGGATCCCGGCGGCACCTGCCTCGGCCGCGGCACCGGACCCCGGCGTGCTGAAGGTGAGCGAATCGGTCGAATACCACGACGTCGACGCCAGGACCCTCGAAGATTTCGTCGAGGCGCTGCGGGCGCGGCCGGCCGGTGACGACGAGGCCGGTGCCGCCGCCCGGACGCGGGCCGCGCTGCAGGTGGGCTACAAGCTCGTCCCGGACGACGCCGGTTGCCGGGTCGTCGGTCTCGGCGTGCAGCTCGACGTGGTGATGCACCTGCCGCGCTGGCAGCCGCCGGAAGGGCTGCGCCCGGCGATCCGCGGGCAATGGGAACGGATGAAGACCGGGATCGAGCTGCACGAGCAGGGGCATCGCGACATCGCGCTGGACGCCGGCCGCTTCCTCGCCGAGCGGCTGGAGGCGGTGCCCACCGCCGGCCGCGATTGCGATGCCGTCGGCCGCGCGATCCTGCGCGAGCGCATCAAGGCGCAGATGCGGCACCAGAACATCGACGCCCAGTACGACCAGCGGACGCGGCACGGCCTGGCGCAGGCGCCGAAGGCGCCGGACGACGAGGACGAGGGCCCGCGCCGCGTGCGCGATTTCCGCGATCGCGGCGAGGGCCGCGACCTGAGCGACCACGTCGCCTACTGAGCCGGCACGGGCCCGCGACCGGACGCGTCCGGCCGCGGGGAAAACCGGCCCTCGCGCAGGAACCACCGCACTTCGGCGATCGCGGCCGGGTCGCGCATCATGAAGGTGTGGTCGACGTCGAGCACGCGGAAATCGCTCATGCCTTCGACGCGGGTTTCGGCGACGAGCACCTTGCCGTCGCCCTCGCCGGGAAGACCGCGCGAGAGGAAATCGTCCACCAGCGTGGCGTCGCGACCGGCCAGCACGCCGAGCGGGAAGCGCACGGGGCCGAGAGCCGCGGCGATGCCGTCCGGGCCGGTCCCCAGCTGCTGGCCGGCCGGCCCGTTGAACCGGCGATAGGCCGCGGTGTCCATGAGCCGGTCGGCGACGGCGCTGCCGCGGTTCGGCGGCCCGAGCATCACCACGCGCCCGAGCTCCGGCACCTCGTGCGCGCCGAGGTAATGCCGCGTCAGGATCCCGCCCATCGAATGGGTGACGACGTGGATGGGCGCCGCCTGGGCCTGGCGGCACAGATCGAGGCCCCGCGGCAGCGCTTCGGCCGCGAGCGCCTCGATCCGCTGCTCGCGCGACGGATAGTCGATGTTCGCGACGACGTAGCCGTCGCGCTGCAGGGCGCGGGCGAGCGGTGTCATCGACCGCGCCGTCCGGCCGAGCCCGTGCAGCAGGATCGCGCAAGGAGGTCGCTGGCCGCGATCGGGAGCGGCCGTCGGCGCGCGGTCGCGCAGCGGCACCGCGGCGGCCGCCCCGACCGTCACGGCCAGCAGCGCCGCGGCGACGGTCGCGACCGCCCGGGCGGGAAGCGGCGGGCAGGTCACCGGCCGCGCCGCCGCATTTCGCTGTCGAGTTCCAGATCGAAGCTGCGCACCGACAGACTGACTTCGCGACCAAGCGCGATCGCCGAGCCGAACAGTCCGATCACGCCCAGGATCGCCAGTGCGGTGGGCAGGTAGGCGACGCGGAAGCCGAGCAGCGCGTCGATGGCCAGGCCGAGGCTGGTGCCGACGAACGCGCCGAGCGCGAAATACAGCATCTGGCAGGCGCGAAGCACCAGCTGGGCACGGCGCCGGTGCCGCGCGATCTGGTCCTCGATTTCCGCGCGCTGGCGCTCCTCGTCGCACGCGTCGAGCAGAGTGATGATCGCGCGCAGCCGGTCGACCACCCGTGCCAGCCGGTTGTTCGCCGAGATCAGCAGCGATCCGGTCGCCGCCATCAGCAAGGCCGGCGCCAGCATCGACGTCAGGATCCGGTAATGGTCGATGTTCTCGAACGGATTCACGACGGGGTGCGACCGGGGCGGAACGGGGCTGAAGTATGATGCCGCGTCCGCCCACCGGCCAGCCACGCATGCCCGCCCACGAGCAGAACCTGATCTGGATCGACCTCGAGATGACCGGGCTCGATCCCGACGCCGATTCGATCCTGGAGATCGCCACGCTGGTCACCGACAGCCAGCTGAACGTGCTCGCCGAAGGCCCCGAACTGGCGATCGCGCATCCGCTCGCGCGGCTCGAGGCCATGGACGAATGGAACCGCCGCACGCATGGCGGTTCCGGCCTGTGGAGCCGCGTGCTCGCCAGCGACGCGTCGATGGCCGACGCCGAGGAACGCACGATCGCGTTCCTGCGCGAGTGGGTTCCCGAGGGCCGGTCGCCGATCTGCGGCAATTCGATCTGCCAGGACCGGCGGTTCCTCGTCCGGCACATGCCGCGGCTGGAACGCTATTTCCACTACCGCAACCTCGACGTGTCCACGCTCAAGGAGCTGGCACGGCGCTGGGCACCGTCGCTGCTCGAAGGCGTGCGCAAGGTGGGCGCGCACACCGCGCTGTCGGACATCCGCGAATCGGTGAAGGAGCTGGCGCACTACCGCCAGCACATGGGCAAGCTGGCCGGCCTCTGATCCGCACGGCGCGCCGCATGTCCCCATTCCGCATCCTCCTCGCCGCGGTGCTGCTGGCCGCGTCCGCGGCGCCGGTCGCCGCGCTCGAGGAGAAGTCGCTGTCGACGTATTCGCGCGAGGTCTGGACCACGCGCGACGGGCTGCCGCACAACCAGGTCAACGGCATCGCGCAGACGCCGGAAGGCTATCTGTGGTTCGCCACGTGGGAAGGCGCGGTCCGCTACAACGGCCAGGAATTCCGCAGCTTCGGCCGCCAGAACGTGCCGGCGATCCGCGACAACGGCATCCGCTCGGTCCGGGTATCGCCGGGCGGCGCGCTCGTGGTGGCGACCTCCCGCGGCGGGGCGAGCGTGCTGCGCGGCGAGACCTGGACCACCTACGGCATCGCCGAAGGCCTGGCGCAGGACGAGCTGTCGATGGCGATGGAGGACCATGCCGGGCGCCTGTGGGCCGCGACCGAGAGCCGCGGGATCACGCGGCTGGATGCCGGTGCGGCGACGCATTTCAGGACGCCGCAGGGGCTGCCCTCCGACGATACGTTCGCGCTGCTCGAGGACGGCGCGGGTGCGATCTGGGTCGGCACCGGCGACGGGGTGGCGCGGATCGAAGGCGAGCGGGTGCAGGCGTTCTCGGTCGATGCCGGCTTGCCGGAAGGCGCCGCCTTCAGTCTCGCGCTGGACGGCGACGGCGATCTCTACGTCGGTACCGAGAAGGGCGTCTACGTCGGCAAGAACGGTCGTTTCGCGCCGGTGCTGCCCGGCTTCCCGGACGAGGCGATCCCCAGCCTGCAGGTCGACGCGCAGGGGAGCCTGTGGATCGGCACCGTCAACCGCGGCCTGATGCGACTGGGCGCGCGCGGTCTGGAGACCTTCGACGCGGCCGCCGGGCTGCCGAACAACCGGGTCGCGTCGCTGTTCGCCGACCGCGAAGGCAGTCTGTGGGTCGGCACCAATGCCGGGTTGCTGCGCTTCGCCGACACGCCGTTCGTGACGCTCGACAGCCACCACGGCCTGTCCGACGACTACGTGCGGGCGCTGCTGCAGACGCGCGACGGCGACGTCTGGATCGGCACCAGCCGCGGCCTCGACCGCTGGCGCGACGACACGGTGGAGTCGACCGCGGCGCTCGCCGGCGATGCGATCCTGAGTTTGGACGAGAGCGACGACGGCCTGTGGATCGGCACCTATTCGACCGGGCTGGCGCGCTGGCAGGACGGCGTGATCCGGGAGCGACTGACGAGCGACAGCGGCCTGCCGTCGAACCAGGTACGTGCCGTGCTCGGCGCGAAGGACGGCACGCTGTGGGCCGGCACGTCGCGCGGCCTGCTGCGCCGGAGCGCCGATGGCGAGGTGGCCGTGCTGCGCGAGGCCGACGGCCTGCCGCGCAATTTCGTGCTCAGCCTGTTCGAGACCGCGGCGGGCGACCTGTGGGTGGGCACGACCAATGGCGCGGCGAAGATCAGCGGCGGCGTCGCGACGCCTTACGATTTCTCGGCGCAGGCGCAGGCGCAGGACGTGTTCGGCGTGCACGAGGACGCCGACGGCACGCTCTGGTTCGCGACCGACCGGGGCGTGATCCGGC
>CBIHMN010000107.1:0-6923 GCA_966211005.1 uncultured Arenimonas sp. | reverse complement strand
GGCCCTTGCACCTGCTGCGCGGCGCGCTGTCGATCGGCATGCTCGCGGCGTTCGCATACGCGCTCAGGCACATGCCGCTGACCGGCGCCTACGCGCTGTTCTTCATCGCGCCGCTGCTGATCACCGCGCTGTCGGTGCCGCTGCTCGGCGAACACGTCGGGCCGCGGCGGTGGGCGGCGATCGGCGTCGGCCTGGTCGGCGTGCTGGTCGTGCTGCGGCCGACGGGCGAAGGCGTGCTCACCTGGGCGGGCCTGGCCGTGCTCGGCTCCGCGGTCGGTTATGCGCTGTCGGCGATCACCGTGCGCGTGCTGCACCGCACCGACAGCGCGCAGAGCATGGTGTTCTGGATGACGGCGATGACGGCCGCGGGCGCCGGCGCGCTCGCGTTCGCAGGCTGGGTCGCGTTGCGGCCGGAGGATGCGTGGGTGATCGCGGCCGTCGGCGTGACCGGTTTCGCCGGGCAGGTGGCGATCACCGAGGCGTTCCGGGCCGGCGAGGCGTCGGTGATCGCGCCGTTCGAATACAGCGCGCTGGCGTGGGGGCTCGGGCTCGACTGGCTGGTCTGGCGCGCGCTTCCCGACGGGTGGACGTTCGTCGGCGCCGGCATCATCGTCGCCAGCGGCCTGTACCTGATCCATCGCGAACGCGTGCGTGGCGGCGAGCCGCCGGTGGCGGTCCCGGACTGACGACGCCGCACGGGCGACGAAGCGGGTCGGCGCGCCGCGTTATGCTCGCGGCATTCCCGCTCCCGCCGGATCCGCCATGTCGTCGTCCCGCTTTCATCAGGCCCCGCGCGCCGCGTGCGCGCTCGTCGTGTGCGCGGCCCTGCTCGCCGGCTGCGGCGGCGAGGATCCCGCCGCACCGGCGGCCGAGGCACCCGCCGCGGCCAACGCGCCGGCCGCCGGCATCGACTGGGCCGCGTGCCGGATTCCCGGCGTGCAGGGCGCGGTCGCCGGGAAGCTCTTCGTCGTCGACGGGGGCCTGCTGCCGCCCGGTGCCGAGGACGGTCGCGAATCGATCCGGCGCGTCGACGTGTTCGTGCCCGGTCCGGTCGCCCTGCTGCTGACCGCGAAGGACGCGACCGCATGGCATCTGCGCATCTCGCCGGAAACGCAGCTGCAGGCGGTCTTCGCCAGCGGCGAGGCGACGCAGCGCATCACCGGGCAGGGCATCGGCCCGGCACGGCTGGAAAGATCGGCCGCCTACGGCCATGACTGCGGGCGCTACTGGGTGGATGGCGGCGACAGCGCGCTCGCAGAGGTGACGCGCGAAGTGTTCGGCCGGCCGTACGACGCGCTCTACCGCATGCGCACCGGCCTCGTGATCATCGGCGGCCCCGAATCCTTCGAACCCGACAGTCTCGGCAAATAGGGTCAGTTCCCCTCGAGCCGCGCCGCCAGCCGCGCCACTTCGGCTTCCAGCGCTTCGACCCGTGCTTCGAGCGATTCGCGCGTGCCCGCCGCGGCGCGCGGCGGCGGCAGGTCGGCGGCCGAGACCGGGCCGCACAGCGTGTGCATCCAGCGGTCCTCGCGCTGGCCCGGTCCGCGCCCCAGGTTCACCACCAGTCCGCGCTGCTGAAGCCGTTCGAGCAGCGCGCGCGCGTCGTCGCCGCCGGCGATCGGCGCCAGCCGCTCGCCGCGCGCGAGCAGCTCCGAAGCGGTCTGGGCGCCGCGCAGCAGCAGGGTCGCCAGCAGCGCCTGCTGCTGGCGCGTGACGGAATACGACTCGGCGAAACGGTGCTCGTAACGCTGCGCCCGCGCGCCATGCACCGATCGCACCAATCGCCGTGCCTCGAGCGCGCGCAGCGCGTGGCCCACTTCGCCGGCATCGAGCTCCAGCACCGGATCACGCGCGGTCTTCTGGTTGCAGGCGAGCTGCACCGCGTTCGCGGTGAGCGGGTACGACTCGGGCGTCGTCGCTTCCTTCTCGACGAGGCTGCCGAGGATGCGCGCCTGCGTCGCGTCGAGACGCTCGGGTCCGGGAGTGGCATCCACACCGTCGGTCATGGGAAGGCATCCGCGCCGGAAGGGAACCGCGATGATAGCGTCACGCCGCGTCCCACCCGATACAATTCCGCCCCCGAAGTCCGGAGATGCGCGATGACGTTCCGCCCGCACGCCCGCGCGGAGGCGAGCGACGACCCGCCCGTGATCCGCCTCGTCGGTTTCGACGGCGACGACACGCTCTGGCACAGCGAGGGCTTCTACCGCGCGGCGCAGGCCGAATTCGAGGCCATCGTCGCGCGCTACGCCGATCTCGCCGACGCGCGCCTGCACGAGCGCGTGCTCGCGACCGAGCGCGCGAACCTGAAACTCTTCGGCTATGGCGCGAAGGGCATGACGCTGTCGCTGCTGGAAACCGCCTACGCCGTCACCGGCGGGCGCATAGCGGCGGCCGACCTGCACGCGATCCTCGGCATCGGCAAGCAGGTGCTGACGCATCCGGTGGAACTGCTGCCGGGCGTGCGCGACGCGGTGGAAGCCGTGGCGCGCGACTTCGACGTGGTGCTGATCACGAAGGGCGACCTGTTCCACCAGGAGCAGAAGGTGGCGGCGTCGGGGCTGGCCGACCTGTTCCGCCGCATCGAGATCGTCAGCGAGAAGGACGCGCGCACCTACGCGCGCGTGCTCGCCGAGTTCGACGTCGACGCCGGCGGTTTCGCGATGGTCGGCAATTCGCTGCGCTCCGACATCGAGCCGGTGCTGCGGCTGGGCGGCTGGGGCGTGCACATGCCGTACCACGTCACCTGGGCGCACGAGCTGGAGAACACGCTCGAACCGCAGCACGCGGCGCGGATGCGCGAAGTCGGCGGGGCCGCGGCGATTCCCGCGGCGGTCGCGGATCTGGCGGCACGCGCGGCGCTGACCGGTCCGGGCCGGCGCGACGACTGACCGGGCCGCGTCATGGCGGTTTTCGCCAGTCGGCGGGGGCGCTACAGTCGCGCTCATCCCGGCTCGGGGCCCCGCATGTCCGACACCATCGACGCGCGCCCGTCGTATCCGCCGCATCCGGCGCTGCGCGGTTTCGCCCGGTTCGCCGGCGCCACCTGCATCGTGGTGGCGGCGCTCGCGCTGCTCGGCTGGGCGCTGGATGCCGACGTGCTGAAGTCCCTGCTGCCCGGGCATTCGAAGATGAAGGCCAATACCGCCGCCGGTCTGGTGGCCTGTGGCGCGGTGCTGATGGGGTCGCTCTCGTCGCGGCCGGCGCTGGCGTCGCTGGCGACGGCACTGGCGCTGCCGGTACTGCTGCTCGGCGCGGCGACGATTTTCGAATACGCCAGTGGCGTTCCGGTCGGCATCGATACGCTGCTGTTCGACGACCCCGACGCGGTCGCCGAGGGGCGGCCGCCCGGACGCATGTCGCAGATCAGCGCGGTGGCGTTCGTGCTGCTCGGCTGGCTCGGCCTGACGGTGCGCGACGGATCGGCCGGCGTGTTCCCGCCGCTGGTGGCGCTCGGCGTCGTGACGATCGGCCTGTTCGCCCTCAGCGCATATGGTTACGCGATGGGCATGGGCAGCCGCGAGGCGCCGTTCAACCCGATCTCCGTGCACACCGCGATCCTGCTGCTGCTGCTCGGGCTCGGCTGGCTGGCGGCGCAACCGCACGCGCGGGTGATGCGCGTGCTGTCGGCGCCGGGACTCGGCGGCGAGCTGGCGCGGCGCACGCTGCTGCCGGCGCTGCTGATCCCGGCGGTGCTCAGCTATGGCGCGCAGGTGCTGCGCAACGGCGAGCTGCTGTCGGACGGGGCGATCATCACGTGGCTGGCGGTGTCGTCCGGCGTGGCGGTGGCGACGATGATCTGGTGGGTGAGTTCGCTGCTCGACCGGGTCGAGTCGCAGCGCCGCGTCACCCGCGAACTGCGCGATTCGGCGCATACCGACGCGCTGACGGGGCTCGGCAACCGGCGCGCGTTCGACGCCGCGCTCGGTCGTCTGCTCGCGGCGCACGCGGCCGGCGGCCCGCCGTTTTCACTGTTGCTGCTGGATCTGGACCACTTCAAGGCCTACAACGACAGCTTCGGTCACCCGGCCGGAGACGAGGCGCTGCGCCAGGCCGGCCTGCTGCTGGGCATCGCGCTGCGGCCCGGGGACATCGCCTGCCGCTACGGCGGGGAGGAGTTCGCGGTGCTGTTGCCGGGCGCCGACGAGGACGGCGCGATGCGCGTGGCCGAACGCATCGTGCAGGAAATCCGCGGCGGCCTCTGGACGCGACGGCCGGTCACCGCGAGTGTCGGTGCGGCGACGGCGCAGGCCGGCGACGACGCGCACCGCGTCGTCGAGCGCGCCGATGCGGCGCTTTATGCCGCCAAGCGCGCGGGGCGCGATCGCGCCCGGTTCGAAGCCGGATGACTACTCGGGCGACCAGCCCACGCCGAGCATCAGCGTCGTGCGCGAATCGTCATCGACGATCGGGCTGTCGGCGATCCCGTCGGGCAGCCACGCATGGCCGACGCGCGCGAACAGCGACCAGTGCGACGCGAAGCGACGCGTGGCCAGCAGCGAGAGCTCCGGGATCACCGCCGCGTCGGCGCGATACGCCGGCCGCCACGCGGTCGCCTCCGCGGCGCGCACGCCGTAGTAGTAGTCGACCAGGTCGTCGCTCTGCCACTTCAGCGCGAGCTGCGGCACGAAGGTGAATCCGCCGGCGCGGAACAGCGCGGTGTAGGCGGCTTCGATTTCGTGGCCGCCGCTGCGGTCGAGCACGTCGGTCGCCGCCGACAGCTCGAGCTGGCCGAACCCGTCGCGACGCCAGCTCGCGGCGACACCGGCGTCGAGCGAGAATTCGCGATCGTCCATGCCGGCGAGAAAAGCGGAATCGTCGGCGTCGTAACCGTCGCCGCGCACCTGCAGGAACGGGCCCAGTTCGAAGCCGCCCTCGCGCACCGCGACGATGCCGCCGCGCAGGCCGCGCAGGTACGCACGCTCGCCTTCGAACCGCAGCAGTGGCAGCACCCGCAGGTCTTCGTCGAGGTCGCGGTACGGCGCGTCGCGCTCGATCGCCAGCGCGCCGAAGGTCCAGCGCGGCGGCGGCTCGGCGGCCGTGGCCGGACCGGCCGACAGGCCCGCGAGCACGAGCGGGAGAACGGCGAACGCTGGGCGGAACGGGGCGGTGGCGGGCATCGGGCGGACTCCGGGACGACCGCGGCCGGTGTAGCCGCCGAAACGTCGTCCCGGAGTGATTGTGGCTCAGGGCAGGGTGAAGTCGATCGGCACCAGCGCATACGCCGGCACGGCCACGCCGTCGCGCTGGGCCGGGTGGAAGCGCCAGTCGGCCAGCACCTTGTCGCGCGCGGCGCGATCGAGGTCGCGATGGCCGCTGCTGCGCTCGACGGTGACCTCGACCGGCCGGCCGAAGGCGTCGACCAGCACGCGCAGCAGCACCCGGCCCTCGTCGCCGGCGCGCAGCGACGGGCGCGGATAGCGCGGCGCCGGATTGGCGAGGTACGCGAGCGTGGCCAGCTGCGGGCCGGCATCGAACGTCGTCGGCGGCGGCCCGACATCGGCCACCGGCCCGGCGGCGATTTCTCCCGTCTCGAACACGGGGGCGGGATCCACCGGCGGCGTATCGGGGACGACGATCCGCGGCGGGTCGACCGGCACCGGTGTCGGCTGCACCCGCGTCAGCACCGGCGGTGGCGGTGTGGGCGGAATCGGCGGGGGCGGCAGCGGTTCGATATCGATGATCGTCGTGGTGCGCGGCGCCGGCGTGACGGGCGGCTCCCACCGGCTCGGCAGCATCAGCACGGCGAACACCAGCGCGTGCAGGGCGACGACGGCGGCATTGGCGGCGACGCGCTTGGGATCGACGTCGGCGAACGGGGACGACACGGGCAGGGCATGGGTCATGGGACACCTCCTCGACGGGCATCCGATCCAACGCGCGGCCAGGGCGGACGGGGTTTCGAGCCGCCACGGTGTTTCACCCTGCGTGGACCGGCCGGCCGCGGCGGTCGGCTACGATGCGGTTCCCGCCCGCCGCGACGCCCATGTCCCGAACGCTTCCGCTCCTGCTGCTCGCCGCCACCTTCGCGCTCGCCGGCTGCGATCGCGACGCCGCGCCCGCGACCGACGGTCCCGATGCTTCCGCGGCGCCCGATGCGACGGCGGATGCCCGTGCCGAAGCCGACGATTTCGAGCGCACGTGGCTCGGCGTGCTGCCGTGCGCCGACTGCGACGGCATCCAGACGCGCCTGCAGCTGCAGCGCGACGGCGACGCGCAGACCTACGACCTCGAGGAGACCTACCTCGGCGCCGATGGCGAGGCGGTGTTCACCCAGGCGGGGAAATGGGTGCAGGAAGACGGCGACGGCGTGTCGTTCCACCTCGATCCGGACACGCCCGGCGGCCGACGCTACGCGCTGCGCGCGGACGGCTCGCTCGACCTGCTCGACAGCCACGGCGCCCCGCTCGAACCCGCCGGCCACTACCGGCTCCAACGCCTGTAGGAGCGGCCGGCCCCCGGTGCTAGATTCCCCGCGCGCCGCCCGGCGCGTCCGGAGCCCCGACATGACCCTTCGCCGCCACCTCGCCGCCGCCGCCCTCGCGCTGACGCTCGCCACCCCCGCGCTCGCGCAGGATTTCGTATTCGGGTTCAGCCCGCGCACCGGCGACGCGTTCGTCGACGCGCAGCTGGGCGACATCAACGTGTACGCGCGCGGCGACACGAGCGGCTTCATCGACGACGTCGTCGTCAGCCTCGGTGCGCCGCGCGTGCTGGTGCGCGAGCTCTATCTCGAACGGCGCTGGGCGCCGGGCGACATCTATTACGCCTGCGCGATCGCGCGGCAGCTCGGACGCCCGTGCGTCGAGATCGTCGACGTCTGGGAGCGCGACCACGGACGGGGCTGGGGCGTCGTGGCGCAGCGGCTGGGCATCAAGCCGGGGTCGGCGGCGTTCCACGCGCTCAAGGGCCGGGTCGGGAAG
>CBIHMN010000106.1:0-6979 GCA_966211005.1 uncultured Arenimonas sp. | reverse complement strand
ACCGCGACGGCGTCTGCCTGCCGATGTCGCTGATCGCCACCGACATCACCGGCAATACGGTCGAGGAAACGGGGCTGGGCTACGACATCGGCGACGAGGACCGCATCTGCCGACCGGTACCGGGCACGCTGCGCCCGGTGCCGTGGCAGCCGCGGCCGACCGCGCAATTACTGTTGCAGATGGAAGACGGCGCCGGCGGCCTGTTCGCCGCGAGCCCGCGCGAAGTCCTGCGCCGCGTCGTCGCGCGGTTCGCCGAGCGCGGCCTGACGCCGGTGGTCGCGATCGAACTGGAGTTCTACCTGCTCGACGGCATGCGCACGGCCGACGGCCGCCCGCAGACCGCCCGCAACCCGGCGACCGGCGAGCGCGGCACGTCGACGCAGGTCTATTACATGCAGGACCTCGAGGACTACCGCGAATTCACCGACGCGGTCACCGACGCCTGCCTCGCGCAGGGCATCCCGGCCGATACCGCCGTCGCCGAATACGCGCCGGGCCAGTTCGAGATCAACCTGAAGCACCGGCCGGACGCCGTCGCCGCCTGCGACGACGCGCTGATGCTGCGTCGCGCGATCCGCGCCGTCGCCGAGAAGCAGGGCCTGATGGCGAGCTTCATGGCCAAGCCGTTCGTCGACCAGGCCGGCAGCGGTACGCACGTGCACGTGAGCCTGCTGGACCGCGACGGCCACAATGTCTTCGCCTCGACGCCCGACGCGCCGGCCGACGCGCTGAAGCACGCGATCGCCGGCCTGCAGCGCGCCAGCGGCGATTCGATGCTGCTGTTCGCGCCGCACGCGAACAGCTACCGGCGCTTCGTGCTGAACGCGTTCGTGCCGCTGAACGATGCGTGGGGCTTCAACAACCGCACCGTCGCGATGCGCGTCCCCCACAGCGACCCGGCGAACGTGCGGATCGAACACCGCATCGCCGGCGCCGACGCCAATCCGTATCTGGTCGCCGCGGCGGTGCTCGCGGGCATCCTGCAGGGCCTCGACGATCGCGGCGATCCGGGGCCGGCGACCATCGGCAACGCGTACGAGCAGGGCGAACACCGCGAGCTGTTCTGGCGCGACACGATCCGCGATTTCCAGGCCAGCGATTTCATCGCCACGCATCTCGGCGAGCGCTTCCGGCACATCTACGGCCAGCAGAAGCTCAAGGAGATGCGCAATTTCCACCGCGAAGTGACCACGCTCGAATACGACTGGTACCTGCGGCAGGTCTGAGATGGCGGACGGAGTTCGCCGCGCCGACACGCACGACAGCTGGTACGCGCGCAGCACGCCGCCGCTGCCGGCGCAGCCGAAGCTGCAGGGCCGGCAGCGGGTGGACGTCGCGATTCTCGGCGGCGGGCTGACGGGCCTGTCGACCGCGCTGGAACTCGCCGGTACCGGGCGCACGGTCGCGATCGTCGACGCCGGCGCGATCGGCGGCGGCGCGTCGGGGCGCAACGGCGGCCAGGTCATCTTCGGGTTCGGCTGCGAGCAACGCGTGCTGCGTGCCGCGGTCGGCGAAGCGCTGGCGCGCGAGATGTTCGACTGGTCGCTGGAGGGCGTCTCGCTCGTCCGCGAGCGCATCGCGCGGCATGCGATCGACGCGCACTGGCGCGACGGCCACGCGCATGTCGCGATCAAGCCGCGGCAGGTCGCGGAACTGCAGGCCTGGCAGCGCGAACTGCTGGACGCGTACGGCTACCCGACCCAATGGTGGGACCGCGAGCGGCTGCGCGGCGTGCTCGCCAGCCCGCGCTACCTCGGCGGCCTCTACGACCCGAAGTCCGGACACCTGCATCCGCTCGCCTACACGCTCGGCCTGGCGCGCGCGGCGCTCGCCGCCGGGGTCGCGCTGTACGAGCATTCGCCCGTGCTGCGGCTCGAACGCGGCGCGCGCCCGGTGCTGCACACGGCCGACGGCGCGCTCGAAGCCGACGATGTCGTGCTCGCCGGCAACGCGCTGGTGCATGGCATCGCCCCGGCGCTCGACCGGAAGATCATGCCGGTCGGCACCTATGTCGGCGCGACAGCGCCACTGGACCCGGCGCTGGCGCGTACGCTGATCGCGAACGCCATGGCCGTCGCCGACGTGAACTGGGCCCTCGACTACTTCCGCCTGAGCCACGATCACCGCCTCCTGTTCGGCGGCCGCGCGAGCTACTCGACGCTGCCGCCGCGCGATCTCGCGGGCACGATGCGCCGCAGGATGACGCAGGTGTTCCCGCAACTGGCCGGGGTCGGGTTCGACCATGTCTGGGGCGGCTTCGTCGACATCAGCCGCAACCGCGCGCCGCACTGGGGCCGGCTCGGTGCGAACGTGTGGTTCGCGCAGGGCTTCAGCGGCCACGGCGTCGCCGCGACCGGCCTCGCCGGCCGCGTGATCGCCGAGGCGATCAAGGGCCAGACGCAGCGCCTCGATGCGTTCGCGAAGATTCCGCACCGCGATTTCCCCGGCGGGCGCGCGCTGCGCACGCCGCTGCTCGTCGCGGCGATGGCGTGGTTCAAGCTGCGCGATGCGCTCTGGTAGGCCGCCGATGCAGTGGAAGCGGTCGCGCCGGCGCGGAGTGAGCGTCGGGCGGATCGCGGTGCTCGTCGTTCTGCTGGGATTGGCCGGGGCAACCGGACTGTGGCGGATGCGACCGGCGCCCTTGGCCTGGCACTCGGTCGGCGCGGAACGCATCGTGACCCCGGCGTTCGATATCGCCGACAGCAACAACCGGCAGGTTCTCGATTACCTGCGAAGACAGTCGGTGAACCTGCTCGGTGGAAAAAGTCTCGATGAGTCCTGCTTCGCGGACGCCGCGACGCCACCCGAGATCTACCTGCTGACGATCGTCCAGCTGACAAGCCACACCGTCGGAAGGCGCGCGGTTCTGGTTCGTGTGCGTTCTACGGGCGATGGCGAAATTCTGGTCGAATCGCACGACGATAGTGCGCCGGGGCTGACACGTTTGCCGCTGACACCGATGGACGTGGACGATTTTCGGGCAATGCTGCTCGAAGGCGGCTACCCGACGACGACGCCGAGCGAGTCTGCGGATTTCCGGCGAGACTCGCGGACCATCGCGCTGCAGTCTTGCGTCCGAGGGCGGTATTACGGCTTTGCACGCGCAAGTCCATTTGCGGACGAAGGTTCCCCGCCGTTCCTCCTCGCTAACCGGATCGACGCGATGGCGCGGTCGGTGGCGGGCCACGATTGACAGCATTTCGACCGAAGAGTAGAAAACCAAAAGGTTAATTAACCGATTGGTATTCCTTCATGGATCCGCTGAGCAACACCTTCGCCGCCCTCGCCGACCCGACCCGTCGGGCGATTCTCGCGCGACTTACCGAGGGCGAAACCTCGGTCACGGAGCTCGCCCAGCCGTTCGCGATGAGCCTGCCTGCCGTTTCCAAGCACCTGAAAGTGCTCGAGAAAGCGGGGCTCGTCACTCGCGGCCGCGAGGCCCAGTGGCGGCCGGTGCGGCTCGACGCCGGCCCGCTGAAGGACGCGACCGAGTGGCTCGCGCCCTACCGCCAGCTCTGGGAAGCCCGCCTCGCTCGGCTCGAGGCCTTTCTCGATCAGGAGTTCGACGATGGCCCTTACCGCTGACCCCGTGTCGACCGGCGTCGTCGACCTCGTGTTCCGCCGCACCTATGCCGCCTCGCCGGCCCGCGTCTGGGCGGCCTGGACCGACCCTGCGCGATTCGCGCGCTGGTTCGGCCCACACGACGCGACGATGGATCCATGCGAACTGGATGTGCGGCCGGGTGGCCGGCTGTTCTTCTGCCACCGCCACCCGGCGTTCGGCGAAGTGTGGGTGCGCGGCGCGTATCTCGTCGTCGAGCGGCCCGTCCGGCTGGTGCTGGCGTTCGAGTTCGCGGACGCCGCCGGCCATTCGCAGTCGCGCGAAGGATTCGCGGGATCATCGCGCGTCGAGGTCAGCCTCGAGCCCGATGGCGAAGGCACCGCGATGACCGTCCGCCACACCGGCCTCGCCCGCGACCAGGGCGAAACCGAAGGCTGGCGCCAGGGCTTCGAACGCCTCGACACCCTGCTGTCCGAAACGGCCTGACCACCACGCCACCGCGCCACCGCGCCGCCACCGGCGGCGCGGCCCACCCGACCCCGGAGAACGACCATGGCGATCACCGCGATCCACCCGTACCTGCATTTCGACGGCCAGTGCGAGGAAGCGTTCCGGCATTACGAGAAGGCGCTCGGCGCGCGCTGCACCGGCATCCACCGCTATCGCGACATGCCCGCCGATGCGGCGGGCGAATCGAATCCCGATTGCCCGCCGCCCTCCGCCGAATCGCTCGACCGCGTGATGAACGTCGAGCTGCGCGTCGGCGCGCTCGTGCTGATGGGCAGCGACGTCCCACCGGGCATGCCGGCACCGCAGGGCGGCTGCAGCGTCTCGCTGCAGGTCGACGACCCTGCCGACGCCGAGCGCATCTTCGCCGCGCTGATGGAAGGCGCCTCGACCGTCACGATGCCGATCGGCGAGACGTTCTGGGCCACGCGCTTCGGCATGGGCACCGACCGTTTCGGCACGCCGTGGATGGTGAACTGCAGCCGGGACGCGCACGCGTGATCGGGCAGCCGATCCCGCCGTCGGTGATCGCCGACCCGCGCGAACTGCGCTACGTGCGCGAAGTGGCCGCGGCGCCGGCGAAGGTGTTCGCCGCGTTCACCGACCCGGCCGCGCTGGCGACGTGGTGGGGCCCGAACGGATTCCGCACGCAGACACACGCGATGGAAGTGCGCGCCGGCGGCCACTGGCGCTTCACGATGCACGGCCCCGACGGCGTGCCGTGGCCCAATTTCATCGACTACGACGTCGTCGAACCGCCGTCGCGACTGCACTGGCGCCACCGTGGCGCCGAAGACGCGCCTCCGGATTTCGAGGTCGAGCTGAAGCTGCTGCCGACGCCATCCGGCGGCACGCGGTTCGAGTTCACGATGATCCTTCCCGACCAGGCCGCGCGCGACGCCAAGGCGTCCTGGGGCGCTGCCGAGGGCGCGCAGCAGACGCTCGATCGCCTCGAAAGCCTGCTGTCCGGCGAGCTGCGGATCAGCCGCCGCTTCGCCGCGACGCGCGAGCGCGTCTGGCACGCGTGGTCGGACGCGTCCGCACTGGGCGGCTGGTGGGGCCCGCCGGACCGTACGCTCACCGTCCTCGCGCTCGATTTCCGCGTCGGCGGGCAGTTCCATTTCCGGATGGGCGACGGTGTCGACGCCTGGCATGCACGCCTCGAGTACCGTGAAATCGATCCGCCGCGACGCCTCGTCTACGACGCCGCGTTCTGCGACGACGCGATGGCGCCGCGCGCGCCGCCGTTCGACGCCGACTGGCCGGTGCACATCCGCTATGTGGTGACGTTCGACGAGGCCGACGGCATCACCACCCTGACGCTGCGAGGAACACCCCACGACGCCACCGCGGCGCAGTCGGCGGTGTTCCTCGCCAACCTCGAATCGATGCGCGCCGGCTTCGGCGCGGCGTTCGACGCACTGCAGAAGCGGCTGGCGGATGACTGACGCGTCGGGCGACGCCACCGGGCCGAAGGCGACGCGCCGCGAATGGATCGGGCTGGGCGTGCTCGCCCTGCCCTGCGTCATCTATTCGATGGACCTCAACGTGCTGTTCCTGGCCCTGCCGCAGATCCAGCAGGAACTGCGGCCGACGGCCGGACAGATGCTGTGGATCGTCGACATCTACGGCTTCCTGCTCGCGGGACTGCTCGTCACGATGGGGACGCTGGGCGACCGCATCGGCCGCCGCCGGCTGCTGCTGTGGGGCGCGGCGGCGTTCGGCGCGGCCTCGGTGCTGGCGGCCTTCTCCACGAGCGCGGAAATGCTGATCGCCAGCCGCGCGCTGCTCGGCGTCACCGCGGCGACGCTGTCGCCATCGACGCTGTCGCTGATCCGCAACATGTTCCTCGACGAACGCGAGCGGGCGACCGCGATCGGCATCTGGGTCGCGGCGTTCTCCGCCGGTGGCATGCTCGGGCCGGTGATCGGCGGGCTGATGCTGCAGTGGTTCTGGTGGGGCTCGGTGTTCCTGCTGGCCGTGCCGGTGATGGCGCTGCTGCTGATCGCCGGGCCGCGGCTGCTGCCTGAATTCCGCGACGCCGATGCGGGGCGCCAGGACTGGCCGAGCGCGCTGCTGGCGATCGCCAGCGTGCTGGCGGTGATCTACGGCATGAAGCGCATCGCCGAACACGGCGTCGGCGTGCTGCCGCTGGTGTTCCTGCTGGCCGGGATCGTGCTGGGATGGGCGTTCGCACGGCGGCAGTCGCGCATCGCCGAGCCGATGCTCGACCTGTCGCTGTTCCGCGTGCCGGCGTTCAGCGCCGCGCTGGCGGTCAACGTGCTGTCGATCTTCATCGCGTTCGGCTACTTCCTGTTCATCGCGCAGTACTTCCAGCTCGTGCTCGGCATGACGCCGCTGCAGGCGGGGCTGTGGACCGCGCCGACCGGGCTGGTGTTCGTCGCCGGCGCGATGCTCGCGCCGAAGCTGGCCCGCCGCTGGTCGCTGCCGGCCGTGCTCGCCGGCGGGCTGGCGTTGTCCGCCGTCGGCTTCCTCGTGCTGGGGCGCATCGGCGACCTGTCGTTCGCCGGCCTGATGGCGGGCTACCTGCTGTTCTGCGCCGGGCTCGGCCCGCTCGGCGCGCTGACCACCGACCTGGTGATGAGCGCCGCGCCACCCGAGCGCGCCGGGGCCGCCTCCGGCATCAGCGAAACCAGTTTCGAGTTCGGTGGCGCGCTCGGGATCGCGGTGCTCGGCAGTCTCGTGATGGCGCTCTACCGTCACTCCTTCGCGGCGGCGGCGCCCGACGGGCTGCCGGCGGACGCGATCGCCGCCGCGAGCGCGACGCTCGGCGCCGCGGTCGACGTGGCCGCCGGGCTCGGCGCGGCCGGCGATGCGCTGCGGCACGCGGCACGCGGCGCGTATGTCGAAACGATGGCGACGGCGGCGTGGCTGTGCGCGGCGCTGAGC